>CALQLM010000144.1 GCA_943331415.1 Bifidobacterium breve | reverse complement strand
TGTACAGCGAGATCGACGGGATGCCCATGCCGGTGCCCATCACCGAAATCTTGCGGCCGCGGTAAGTGCCGGTGAAACCGTACATTCCGCGAACCTCGTTGAAGCAGCGAGGATTATCGAAATAGGTCTCGGCGATGAACCTGGCCCGCAGTGGATCACCGGGTAGCAGGATCGTCTCGGCGATCTCCTCGCCCTTCGGATCGATATGCGGAGTGCTCTTGCTGGACATAGGCCCCGAACCCTTCGTCGTCGAAGGCCGACACTAACGGTCTGAGGCCCCCCGGGAGCTTGGAATTCACGTTGGCCGCTGAGGGGTCGATTGACGGGCCGAAAAGCAATGCCGCGGTCTAGGGCCTCACGGATGTAGGTTCCACTGCCCGCAGTCCCCGGCCAGAACATCGTTGACGTCGACTTCGGTACCGCCGACCAGCGGTCCGGGATTCGATGCCGTGGCCACGATGCGTTGATAGAGAACTGCGGTGGGTTCGACCTGAGAGCCGGACCAGGCTTTGGTCTGCCAGGCCCACCGATGGCCGGGTGTGCTCGAGTTCCCGATAACGCCATCGGCGGCGGCCCAACGGCACACGTCAATACCGCCGTAGACGCCGGTCCGTTGCACTCCGAGTACCGAGTTGATTCCGCGAAACCACGGCAGCGCGAGCGTATTCCAGGTGTTGCGGCTGATGTCGTCATCGATGGAAAAGAAGATCGGCGCACTCTGGCCGCCACCTGCCGCGGTATGCAACTGCCACGCGGTCTGGGCATCGGCCACGCCGCCGGCGAGTCCGCGGGTGAAGTCCGATGGCGCTGTCCCGCCGGGCTTGCCGTACTGATAGTTGCTCACGATGACAAGCCCGGCGGCGGTGAGCGACTCGGCGTAGGGCCGGGTGATCGGTTTGGCGCCGAAGTTGGAGCCGGGACGCGATAGCGAGACGTAGTTGATGACACCGGAATAGCCGGCCGCGCGGATATCCGCCGCGGGAATCTGGCGCATGGCGAAGTCGATCAGCATCGGGCCGGCGGCACCGGCTTCAGGGGCGCCCAAACTTGCCGATGCTGCGCCGAGTCCGGCCAGTGCCGACACGGCGGTCGCGTAGCGGAGCGCGTCACGCCGGGAAACCCTGGGTGATCGCGGGAACGGGGTGGTCCCCGACAAGTCCTGCACGTCGCGATGTTAACAATGTGACTGCTGTTAACGGTGTAGCCCGCGCTGGCCAGCCAGAAAGTCGCCGGTCAGATTGCGGTAGAGGCTCGGGGAGCTGCGAATTCACACCCGTTAGGTAGATTCCGTGTTTCCAACGGCGTCATCCTGTTTTGTGGCGATCAGTGGAAGATTCGGCCATCGGGGGAGGAGTTTCGCGTGACTGAGCCTGAGGTGGGGCCCGCCCTGGACGCCGACGTGATCATTGCGGGCGCGGGACTCTCAGGACTCTCGCTCGCGGTGGCCCTACTCGACGCGGGCTTGCCGGACGACGCGCGGATTCTGCTCGTCGACCCACGCGAAACCCTCAGCGGTGCGGACCGCACGTGGTGTTTCTTCGATCTCGTGCCACACGCGTTCGAGTCCGCAGTCACCCATCGCTGGAGTCGATGGCGCGCTCGCAATGGCACGGCCGAGGTGCTGCGGTCTGCGCCACCGATTACCTATTGCAGAATTCCCGGTGAGCGCTTCTATGAGATCGCACTCGAGCGCCTTGCCGCGGCGGGCCGACAAGTCGAGATGAAGCTCGGGGTAACTGTTGAGCACCTCGACGACCGCGGTACTCACGTTAATGTGCACACCGGCGCGGGAGTGCTGCGCGCGCGCCTCGCGATGGACTCGCGGCCGCCGTTGTTGACGCGCGCTCCCGCTGACGACGTCGACGTCAACCTGTTGCAGCACTTCCGCGGCCGCGTCGTCCGCAGTGCCGAGCCGGTCTTCGAGGTCGATACCGCCACGCTCATGGACTTCGATGTCTCACAGGCCTTCGGAATCCACTTCATCTATGTGTTGCCCTTCGACGCACATACGGCGCTCATCGAAAGCACCTTCTTCACCGAGCGTCCACTGCCCGAGGACGTATACGAGGCGGCGATCGAGACATGGCTCGCGGAGCGACGGCCAGGCGCGGTGTTCCAGACGATCTCGCACGAGAGCGGCGTGATCCCGATGACGACGGAGCCCTTCGACGCATGGCCCAGCCCGCGAATCGTGCGCATCGGCACCGCTGGTGGACATGTGAAACCGTCGAGCGGATATGCCTTTCTGGCCGTGCAACGCTTTGTCCGCGAGTTCGCACCCCGCGTGGTGTCCGCGCTGCGTGCCGGCGGATTCGCCGAGCCCCCCGCCGCACGCAGTGCGCGCACCACCGCGCTTGACACCATCTTCCTCTCGTATCTGCGCAGCCGCCCCGAGCGTGCGCCGGAGACCTTCTACCGTCTGTTTGAGCGGGTGCCACCCGCGGTGCTGACCCGTTTTCTCTCCGATACAGGCTCGCTCGCGGACGATCTGACGGTCATGCGCACGAGTGACTCGCCTCGCCTCGCGTTCGAGGCCATCCGCGCGGCTCCCTTGCTGCGCCGAAAGGTCGGTAAGCCAAGCGGTCTCGACTCAGGGCAAATCGGAACTGATCAGTTCTCATCTCGCGGCGCCCCGTGAGCGCCGCCGCCTTGCCCTGAGTCGGCAGCGCGGTGGCCGAATTTCCGCCGCCGGCGGGCCGCACTGGGTTAGCTTTCGTCCGGAGCCCGAATGAGCCAATACGCCGCCGAATATCTGCAGACCGTCAGTGCGCTGTTGAAACGCGTCCACGACGAGCAACTGCCCACACTTGACGCCGCCGCGGCCCGGATTGCCGACTGCATCATCACCGGCGGACTCTGGCATGTGTTCGGCAGCGGGCACTCACAGCTGTTGGCTGCCGAGCTGTTTTACCGCGCCGGCGGGCTGGTGCCGGTGAATGCCATTCTGGATGTGCCGCTCTCGGTGATGGTGAATGCGCGCCGCTCCACCTGGCTGGAACGGCTGCCTGGCTATGCCGAGCAATTGCTGCAGGATGAGCCGCTGCAAGCCGGTGATGTGGTGCTGGTGATCTCCAATTCCGGCCGCAATGCCGTACCAATCGAAGTGGCGATGGTTGCCAGGGCGCGTGGTGCCACGGTGCTGGCGCTGACGTCGGTGCAATTCTCTCGCCGTGTCGGCTCCCGCCACCCCAGCGGAAAGATGTTGTTCGATTGCTCCGATCTGGTATTCGACAATTACGGGGTTGACGGCGACGCTGCAGTGCAGATTCCCGGTTGCGCCAGCGCGGTCTCGGCAACCTCCACCGTGGTGGGCAGCGCACTATTGCAGGCGCTGGCCGCCGCCACGGTGGCCGAGTTGGGGCGCCGGGGCCACACCGCGCCGGTGTGGGAAAGTGCCAACGGCGAGGCAGGTGAGCACATCAATGCGGCGCACCTCGCGCGGTCTCAGGGTCGGATCCAACGGCTGTAACAGGTTCACATCATTAGCCATCAATCGCCGCGGCCATTGCGGCGATGTCGTCGGGCCGCACCCGGCAGCACCCGCCGATGATCCGGGCCCCGGCGTGCGCCCAATCGGTTGCCAGGCCGGTGTCCATTCCCGGCTCTCCGACCCAGACACGGTTGGCGCCGTCCCACACCTCCCCGCTGTTGGGGTAGACGACCACCGGCTTGCCGGTGACCCGTCGCGCCGTTGTGACCGCACCGAGAACGTCGGCGGGCGCGCAACAGTTGACGCCGATGGCGATGATCTCCGGCACGTCCGCCGCGATCGCGAATGCCTCGTCGAGGGGTTGGCCTGCTCGGGTCTTGTCACCGGAGATGGTGTAGCTGAGCCAGGCCGGCATCCGGAGTTCGCGGATCAATCCCACCAGTGCCTCGGCCTCATCGGTGTCGGGGATGGTCTCCATTGCCAGCACGTCCGGTTCGGCGGCCAGCAGCACTTCCATTCGTGGCCGATGCCACGCCGTCAACTCGGCAACGCTGAGTCCATATCGACCGATGTACTCCTCGCCGTGGGCGAGCATCGCGCCATAGGGCCCGACCGAGGCCGCTACCCATGCCTTCGTTGACGTTGCGTCGCGGGCAGACTTCGCCAATTCGACACTGCGGCGCATGAGCACTTCAGCCCCTACGCGGTCGATTCCCTCACGAGCGAAGCCCTCGAAGGACGCTTGGTAGCTTGCGGTAGTCGCGATGTGCGCACCGGCGTGGAAGAACGCCTCGTGCACCGCGATGATCTCTTCGGGCTCATCGGCCAGCAAACGCGCCGACCACAGGTCATCGGAGAGATCATGGCCGCGAGCCTCGAGTTCAGTTGCCAGACCGCCGTCGCTGATCAGCACTCCGCTGGCCGGTAGAGCGAAAACCGATGAGGTCATCGGCCTACTGTAGATGTTTCGGTGCCGATGCCGGTCGGATAACGTCGGCTCCCTGTGTCGGAAGACCACCCATCGCAGTGATTTTCGGGTTACCCGCCAGCAACTGCGGTTAGACAAATTCGTTGCGTTTTCGTAACCTAAACGAGGCCTACGGCATACAGACAGGCAGATCGGCGCAGACGAACGCCGACGGCAGTCAAAGGATGCGCAATCTTGAAGTTTGCCCCGCAAGTCATGAAATCTGCCGTGTTCAAGCACGTGTTCAGCGTGATCGCCGTGCTCGCGGCCCTCGCCACGGTGTGGGGTGGGTCCGCCTACGCCGAACCGGCCCAAGACAATGTCGCGAATTTCAATGAGTTGTCGCGCCAGGCTGAGCAGCTGATCGAGACCGTTCAGGCGGCCCAGGCGGACCTCGATACGAAGCTACTGTTGCAAGGCGAAGCAGACAAGAAGCACGCCGATGATCTGGCGGCACTCGATGCAGTCAGGGCCCAACTTGCGCCCCGCCAGGCCGGCTTCGACAAACTTGCGGCGGCGTTCTAT
>CALQLM010000143.1 GCA_943331415.1 Bifidobacterium breve | reverse complement strand
CTGGTGGTCAGCGTGGCACTGACGCTGTATGACTACCTCAAGGCGCACGATGCGCGGTGCTCATCGGTGACCTTCATGGTGCCGGTGAATCTCAAGCCGCTTGATCTGAACCTGCCCGACACCCTGGGCAACGAGTTCGCCCTCGTGCAACTGGAGTTACCGACCGATGAGCCCGACCCGCTGCGGGTGCTCGCCGCCGCCAAGCGCCGGATGGACCGGATCAAGCATGGCCATGAGGCGGCATTGGCGTTTCGGTTCCAGGAGACCATCGCCGGGTTCAGCCAGGGACTGTATGAGGCGTCGGTGGATCTCTTCACCAACCGCACGCTGGGAACACTGACCAACGTGCCGGGCCCGCCGGCCACCGTGTACCTGGCCGGCAGTCAGGTTGAGGGCATTGTGGGCTGGGCGCCGATCTCAGGCGATCAGCCGATGAGCTTCACCATCTCCAGTTACAACGGTTCGGTGGTGGTCGGAATCGCCTGTGACACAGAGCTTGTGCCCGATCACGAGACGATCGTCGACGGATTCTCATTCGCCTTCGGGCGGCTGTTCGAAGCGACGCCGGGCGCGGAGCTGATGCCGCTGCGGTGGGCTAGCGACGAGCGAGGTCGGACCCGAAAGCGATGAGTGCGCGGCGCCCGATGGCCAGTATCTCCTCGTCGAAGTCGGAATTGTCGCGGAAGGACAGTTCCAGGATGCGGTCTGCCATCTCGACGGCGACCAGGGTGGCGCGCGGATCGGTATCGGTCGGGATCAGGTCGGCGGCCACCAAAATGGTGTGGATGCGGCGGGCCAGGTTCTGCATGCGGGCGCGCACATGCCGGGTGACCGTGGGGGATGTCCGCCCGCCCATCCAGAGCCGCGCCGAAGTCGGGTACCGGCGGTAGTAGGCGACATGCAGATCAAGTTCATTGTTGAGCAATTCGGCGATCGAGCCGATGGTCCAGGTCTGCTCGGCGGCCACACAGCGGGCGTCGAGTTCGGCGCAGTGGCGCTCAAGCAACTCGTCGAGGATGGCGTCACGATCGGCGAAGAACCGGTACAGCGACGGGTAGGACACCCCGGCCCGGTCGGCGATCGCCCGCGTCGTGGTGGCGTCCACACCCTCTTCGTCGGCGATCGCGGCGGCCGCGTCGAGGATGCGCGTCACCGTCAGCCGACTGCGGGCCTGCATGGGCTCGCGGCGCTGAACAGGTGCGACGGTCATCGGCGTCCTCTCAATCCCGTGATCGCCGGGATGGCCTTGACAGCGATCCGGAAAACTATAACATTATTCACGTTACAGTTACTACCCCTGAACTGGGAGTGCCCATGACCGTCACCTCGCTTCACCAGGCTCGCCCCGCGGAGCCTCTGACCGGGCACGTCGATGTCCTCATCGTCGGTGCCGGCATCTCCGGGATCGGTCTGGCGCACTATCTGGCCACCACGCAGCCGGGTCGGACCTTCGCCATCGCCGACGGCCGTGACGCCATCGGTGGCACCTGGGACCTATTCCGCTACCCGGGTATCCGGTCTGACTCCGATCTGCACACATTCGGCTATGAGTTCAAGCCGTGGACCGCCGACAACGCCATCGCTGACGCCCACGAGATCCTGTCGTATCTCCAGGAGGTCGTCGACGACGACGATCTGGGTCGGCGAATCCACTTCCGCCACAAGGTGCTCAAAGCTGACTTCTGCAGTCGCACCGCGCAGTGGACGGTGACGTTGGCGAGCGACGGCAAGCAGTGGGACGTCACCTGCGACTGGTTGTTCGGTGCGACCGGCTACTACAACTACTCGGCTGGGTACTCGCCGCACTTCGAGGGTCAGGAGGACTTCGAGGGTGTGATCGTGCACCCGCAGTTCTGGCCCGAGGACCTCGATTACGCCGGCAAGGACGTTGTTGTCATCGGCAGTGGAGCCACCGCTGTCACGCTGATCCCGGCGATGGCCGACACCACCGGACATATCACCATGCTGCAACGCTCGCCGTCGTACGTGATGCCGCTGCCGCGTAAGGACCCGATCGCCAACGGTCTGCGCAAGGTGTTGCCGGCCAAGGCCGCCTATGCCGTCACGCGCCGGCTCAACATTGGCCGCGGACGTTTCATCTACAACCTGTGCCAGCGCCATCCCAAGCTGGCCCGCCGCATCATCCGCACGCTCAACGTCAAGTCGCTGCCTGCGGGCTATGAAGTCGACACCCATTTCAACCCGAAGTACAACCCGTGGGATCAGCGGCTCTGCGCGGTGCCCGACGCCGATCTGTTCCGCACCATCTCCAAGGGCAAGGCCTCGGTGGTCACCGACAAGATCGTCCGGTTCACCAAGACCGGCATCCTGCTGGAGTCCGGTCGGGAACTCAAAGCCGACGTCATCGTCACCGCCACCGGACTCAAGCTTCAATTGTTCGGCGGTATCGAGGTTTCCGTCGACGGTGAGGTCAAGGACGCACACGAATCCCTGGTCTACAAGAGCTTCATGCTGTCGGGCATTCCAAATCTTGCCTTCGCGTTCGGCTACACCAACTCGTCGTGGACGCTGAAGGTCGATCTGGTGTGCGAGCACCTGTGCAAGATCCTGGCGTATATGGACCAGCACGGGTACACCACTGTCATGCCGGTCGTGGACGACCCGTCGATGGAGAAGCGGCCGATGCTGGACTTCTCGGCCGGCTACATCAGCCGTGCCATCGACGAGTTCCCGCAGCAGGGCACGACCGGGCCGTGGACCATCGAGATGGATTACTGGTCGGATCATGCGCGCCTGCGCAAGGGTCCGGTCACCGACGCCGCTCTTCGGTTCAGCACGGCCGATCGCGCCTCCATCACCTCGGCGGCCGCCGGGGCATGAGCCGGCCCTCCTTCGTCGAGGTCGATGGACGCCGGGTTCGGGTCCGGGTCGAAGGCGATGCCGCCAAGCCCCCGGTGCTGCTGTTGCACGGGATCGGCCGCAGTATGGAGGACTGGGCGCTGCAGTACGAGCGGCTCTCCGGCACCTATCGGGTGATCGCCGTCGACGTACCGGGATTCGGTTTTTCTGACCGCCCCGTCGGGCCGATCAATCTGTCCACGTTCGCCCGCGGTGTGCTCGGCGCTGTTGACGTGCTCGGTGAGACGCGCCCGCTCAACATCATCGGCAACTCCCTCGGCGGAGCGATCGCGCTGCAGGCGCTGGCGCTGCGACCGGAGCGGGTGGCCAGCCTGGGACTGATCAACAGCGCCGGGTTCGGCCGCGAGGTCACCATGCTGCTGCGGATGCTGACCGTGCCCGGTCTCGGCCAGTTGAGCACCCGCCGCCCCACTCGCGCGAGTGCGCGGTTACTGGAACGAACGATCTTCGCCGATCCGTCGCTGGCCACCAGGGAGCGCATCGATCACGCGCTGGCCATTGGGCGCCAGCCGCACTCCGGGGCGGTGTTGCGGGAAGCCGCCGTGTCTCTGGGCACACCGACCCGGGGAGTCAAGCCGGGTTGGCGGCGGCAGTTGGCCGCCTTCGCCGCGTTGCATCCCCGTCCCACCCTGGTCATGTGGGGTGAGCGGGATCGCGTACTGCCAGCGCACCACATCCATGAAGCCCGCCGGGTGCTCCCGCATGCCGAAACGCACCTGCTGCCCGGGATCGGCCATATGCCGCAGATCGAGTGCCCGGCGGAGTTCGCCGGGCTCATGCTGCCGTTTCTGGCCCGGGCCACCGACGAACGGCAGGCCTCCGACACCGGGTAGTGCTTGACTGGCGTGGACGCCCGAATCATCATGACGGGTACTCACCACCCCAACGAGGCGGGGACACACGCCATGACGACTGCAGATTCGCGCCGCGCACACCTGTGCCCGTCGTCCACCATCGGACGGGTGGGCGCGCTGGCGGTTGCCCTCGGTATCGGCACCGCGGTGGCCGCGGGTCTGGCCGCACCTGCCTCCGCCGACACCACCGGTTCCACCGGTTCCACCGACTCCGCGACCTCGGCACCGGCCCGCAAGGCGCTCAGCGCCCGGATCCGCTCGACGGCGCCGACGATCAAGCAGCCGGCCCGCCGCGTGGGGGCGCGCGGCACATCGAAGCCGTCGGCTCCGGTGGCGGCATCCACCGCGTGGGGTCTGCTGGCTGCCGCCGGCCGCGAACTAGAACGCACGTTCCTCAACCAGTACCCGACGACCAACCCCACGATCGCCACCCAGACCGCCGACGGGGTGGTGACCGGCACCCTCGGCGCGACCGACCCTGACGGAGACCGACTGGTCTACACCGTCGTCGGCAAACCGAGCCTGGGTCGGGTCAGCATCGATCAGGGCACCGGCGACTTCACCTACACCCCGGTGGTCGATTTCGCCTCCTACGGCGGCACCGACGCCTTCACCGTGTCGGTCAGCGATGACACCGCCCCCCACATCCACGGATTACAGGGTCTGCTGGATGCTCCGATCCGTCTGCTTCGTGCCGTCCCGTTCGTCGGATCGCTGCTCTCGGAGTATCTGCCCAGTACCACCACGACCGCGACGGTGAAGCTCACCTTTGACGGCTCGGGAACTGTTGCCGCACTGACATTCCCGGAAGGTTTCCGGTGGGGTGTCTCGACAGCAGGCTTCCAATCCGAGATGGGTGGCGGTGCGCCGCTGGACGTCAACTCCGACTGGTGGCAGTGGACCCATGACCCGTTCAATAAGCTGCTGCTCGGCTGGAAGGGTGCGGTGCCCGAAGACGGTCCGGGCGCGTACACGCAGTACGTCACCGATGCCAACCTGGCCAGCGAGGGCGTCGGTGCCGACACCTTCCGAATGAGCATTGAGTGGAGCAGGATCTTCCCGAGTTCGACTGCCGGCGTTGATGTTTCCGGCGGAATCACCGAGGCGAGCCTGCAGCAACTCGACGCGCTGGCCAACCAGACCGAGGTGGCGCACTACCGCGACGTGCTGACCGCGATGAACGCCGCGGGCCT
>CALQLM010000142.1 GCA_943331415.1 Bifidobacterium breve | reverse complement strand
TGCGCGCCGCGGGAACCGATCAGTGCTGCACCCGATCAGTGCTGCACCCGATCAGTGCTGCACCCGATCAGTGCTGCACGTAGTCGTGGGTGCCGGCGGCAGTGCGCAGTTGGTGACGTCCGCGGCTGACCGAACGCAGGGTGCCGTTGAGGTAGTCCTCGAACTGGGCCAGCTTGTTGTCGACGTAGATATCGCACTCGCCACGAAGCCGGTCGGCCTCGGCGTGAGCGGCGTCAACCAGCCGGGTGGCTTCACCATGGGCGGCCTGCACGACCTCGGTCTGCGACACCATCCGCTGCTGCTCTTTGATGCCTTCCTGGACGGCGTTCTCGTAGGAGATATTGCCGCTCTCGACGAGACGATCGGCCTCGGCCTTGGCCCGGCTGGTCGCCGCCTCGTAATCGCGCTTGGCTGTCGTGGCCAGCCGGGAGGCCTCCTCGCGAGCCTCACCCACCATGCGTTCACTGTGCGCACGGGCCTCGGCGACCATCCGGTCGGCCTGGGACTTGGCGTCGGACAGCAGCCGGTCGGCTTCGCCGCGGGCATGGCTGAGGACGGATTCGGCTTCGGCATTCGCATTGGCCACCGCAGACTCGGCATGCTCTTTGGCCTCGTTGAGCAGCGAGTCCCGCGCATCCAGCACATCCTGGGCGTCGTCGAGCTCGCCGGGGATCGCGTCCTTGATGTCATCGACCAGTTCCAGCACATCACCGCGCGGGACAACACAGCCGGCAGTCATCGGCACACCGCGGGCCTCTTCGACTATTGCGCTCAACTCGTCGAGCGCTTCAAATACTCGGTACACGGCGCCACCCTCCAGCTTGTTGGTAGTGACCAGTGTGCCTGTTGTTACGCCTGTGACTACGGTGGCGATACGGTGTGTCGCCAAACAGACCAAGAAAAGGCACCCGGTGACCGGCCACTCACCGGCCGAGCTTGGCCTGCAGGCGCCGGTTCACCGAGTCCGGCAGCAGGCCGGAGACGTCCCCGCCCAGACCGGCCACCTCCTTGGCCAAGGAGGACGAGACGAACGAGTACTCCGGCGTGGTGGCGACGAAGAAGGTGTCCACCCCGGCGATGTGCTTGTTCATCTGAGCCATTTGCAGTTCGTATTCGAAATCCGTGCCGGTACGCAAACCCTTGACGATCGCGGTGAACCCGCGCGCCTTGACGAAATCGACCACCAGGCCCTGCCCGGCCTCGACCCGCAGATTCGGCAGATGGGCGCAGGCCTCGGTGATCATGGCGATCCGCTCGTCGGCATCGAACATCCCGGCTTTCTTCGGGTTCACCAGCACGGCGACGATCAGCTCATCGAACTGGGCGGCGGCCCGCTCGAACACGTCGATATGCCCCAGGGTCACCGGGTCGAATGATCCGGGGCACACGGCGCCGCTCATGGGTGATGACGCTAGCAGGCACCCGGGTCGGACCCGGCTTCCGTTTCCGCACCGACCTCGGCCGCGTCCAGCCGGGTGTCGCCATAACGCCGCGCCGGCCAGGGCGCCCAGGTGTCCGGCCAGGTCAGGGCCGGCGATGAGGTGGGCCGTTCCACCACCACCACGCTGCCGGCGCTCACCCAGCCGTTGCGGCCGAGGTCGGCCAGGATCCGATCGACCTCATCGGCCCCGACGTCATAGGGCGGGTCTGCCAACACCAGGTCCACCGGCACCGGGGCGGCGGCCGCGAGCACCGTCGCCACCGCCGCACGCCGTACGGTCGCGCCGGGCAGTCCGACCGTCTCGATATTGCGTCCGATCACCTCGGCGGCCCGGCGGTCGCTGTCGACGAACACCACCGAGGCCGCCCCGCGCGACAGCGCCTCCAGCCCGAGCGCGCCGGAACCGGCGTAGAGGTCGAGCACCCGTAATCCGTCGAAGTCGAGGCGAACGGCCAGCACGTTGAACAGCGCTTCGCGAACCCGATCGGTCGTGGGCCTGGTGCCCCGGGGCGGAACCGCCAGCCGTCGGCCCCCGGCCACGCCGGCGACGATTCGGGTCACCCGTTCACCGGCCCAGTTCCGGGTCGACCACCCAGATCAGGGTCGACCACCTAGATCAGGGTCGACCAGTAGTCCCAGAACCGGACCAGGATCTGCAGGATAACCGCGGTGAACCACAGTGCCACCAACGGCCAGCGCCAGTGATAGAGGAACCGCGCCGCCGGATTGTCGGCCAGTGGGCGCAGTGCGATCGGGGCGACCACTGCCAGAAGCGGCACCGTCACCGACCAGACCACCATGCAGTAGGGACACAGCGCGCCGATCTCGTAGAGCGTCTCGAAGATCAGCCAGTGAATGAACACCACACCCAGCCCGGTGCCGCACATCAGTCCGACCCAGAACCAGCGCGGCAGCCCGACGCGTGCCACCGACAACACACCGGTCACGATCACCACGGTGAACGAGACGATCCCGATCAGCGGGTTGGGGAAACCGAAGGCCGCTGCCTCCGGACGCAGCATCACCGAGCCGCAGGACAGCACCGGGTTGATGCTGCAGGTGGGCACGTATGCCGGGTCCTTGAGCATCTCGATCTTCTCGATCAAGAGAGTGGCCGAGGCCGTCAGTCCGATGACGCCGGCGATCAGCACCCACCACGCACTGGCGGACCCGACCCGCACCCCGGCCGAGGCGCCGGCACCGGTCTGTATCTCACCGGGCCGTATCGGCTCGGCCGCAGTCAGGCTCATTGCTTCGGCGCCACCGGCGCCGGACCGGGCGGTGCCGGTGTCGGGGCGAGTGCCGGCAACGGTCCCACGATCTGGCGGACCTTGGCGATCAGTTCATCCGGGGTCGCCGGGCTGATGTCCTCACCGTTAAGTCGGATCGTCGGTGTGGCGGTGATCTTCGCCGCGGCGGCAAGACCCTTGACCATGTCGTTGTATCGGCCGCTGTTGATGCACTCGGGCACACCACCCGCGGCTCCGGCCTGTCGCGCAGTCTCGATCAGGGCCGCGTTATCGGGCCCGGTGCCCGAGCCCTCCGCAGGCTGCTGAGCGAACAACGCAGAATGGAACCGGACGAACGCTTCCTTGTTCTCATCGGCGACGCAGTAGGCGGCGTTGGCCGCGCGCGTCGAGAAACCCTTGTTGGTCGCGTTCAGGATCGCCACCAGGTTGTAGTCGACCGCCGCGGCGCCGGTCTCGACGAGCTTGTTGAGCGTCGGGCCGAACGTCTTCTCGAAGTCCCGGCAATGCGGGCACTGGAAGTCCTCGTAGATCGCCAGCACGGCCTTGGGCTCCTCGGTGCCGTCCTTCTTGATCAGGGCACTTGAGGTGATACGCACCGACTGGGCCTCGCTGCTGCCCTTCTTGTCCTTGCCCATCACGATGAAGAGCACCAGACCGACGGCGAATACGACGACCAGCGCGGTCAGACCCAGCCGGATGGCAAGGTCACGCTTGCGATCCTGGGCTTTGAGGTCGTAACGGGGCGAGCTTTTCTTATTGGTGGCCACGGTTCGGCTGAATCCTCGCTGTCGATGACGTGGGGTGGGCGCTTCCAGAGTACCGGCGGTGCCCCGGCCTGACCGACTCAGTCGTGGACTAGGTGTGCCCGCAGCGCCGAGATCATCTCCGCATTGGCCCGGGCCACCCCGCCGCCGAGGACGTTCAGGTTGAGAAAGGCATGGATCATTGAGCTCATCCGCCGCTGATCGACGGCCACCCCGGCCTCGCGGAGGCGGTCCGCATATTGCTCGCCCTCGTCGCGCAGTGGGTCGAACCCGGCGGTGACCACCAGGGCCGGGGAAAGCCCGGACAGGTCAGCGGCCAGCAGCGGGGACACCCGGGGGTCGGTGATATCCAGGCCCGAATCCTTGACATAGGCGTCAGCGAACCAGTCCATATCGTGCTTGGTCAGCAGGAACCCGTCGCCCAGCAGGGTGCGCGAGCGGGCCAGTCCGCGCATATCGGTGACCGGATAGATCAGCCACTGCAACGACGGCAACGGGTCGCCGGCATCGCGGGCCTGCAGAGTAACCGCGGCCGCCAGGCACCCGCCGGCGCTGTCACCGGCCACCGCAACCCGGCGCGGGTCGGCGCCCAATTCCCCGGCGTGCTCGCGGGCCCAGCGATAGGCCGCGTAGGCATCATCGACGGCGGCGGGCACCTTGTGCTCCGGCGCCAGGCGATAGTCGACGGCCAGGACGTGCACGCCGGCGTCCCGGCAGATCAGCCGGCAAGCCGCATCGTGGGTGTCGAGGTCACCGAACACGAACCCGCCACCGTGATAGAAGACCACCAGCGGAGCGGGCACACCGCCCGAGGCCGGGCGGTAGTGCCGAGCCGGGATCACACCGGCCGGACCCGGGATGGACACCGAGCGAATGGCGGCAACCCGGATCTCGGGTTCGTCCAGGGTCTGGGTCAGATCGCGATTGGCCGCACGCGTGGCGGCGGGGTTGTCGGCGACCACCAGGCTGACGACGCCGAGCCTGCGTTGAGCGGCCAGCATCATTTGTAGCGAGGGGTCTAGGGTGTTGCCGTCGATCGTGATAGCCCGCCCCCCTGAGAGCAGGCGCTTGAGCCCGGCGGGAAGACGCGGAATCAGCTTGACACCCAACCGATTTCCCGCGAGCAGGGCCCGTTCCTTGACGGAGCGGCGCTTCGGTGCGCCGAGAGCGCTCGTTGCCATGGCTGCCTCCTCATTGACGCTCGGCCACGCCCCAGGCCCGACCTCGCGGCAGCTTACGCCCACGACCGGACATCGCCGCTGGCACGGTCACGGCGCACTGGCCGAATCGCTGCGGCGGCTGCGTACTATGGTCAGCCGAGGTCGGTGATGTGCAGTCCACCGGAACGCTTTACTACACAGGCAGGTGACATGACGCCGACGACGGGGATTCCCACCCTTGCGCTCAGCGACGACCACAGCATCCCGGTGCTGGGTCTTTGCGTCGCCGAATTGCCGCCGACCGAGGCCGAGG
>CALQLM010000141.1 GCA_943331415.1 Bifidobacterium breve | reverse complement strand
CCACCGGGTCACCGGTCAACCTCACCCAGGCGGTCGACGGGCGCGGGTTCGCCGCCGCCATGACCGGCACCAGTGTCATCTGCGGGGTGCTGCTGTTGGTGACCGCAGTGATCGTGGCGCGCGCGTTCCGCGTCCGGCGGGTTGCGGCGGAGTCGGTGCTGTGACGGCTCCGCGACGCCTCACCGATCCACCGCCGGGCGGACCGGAGGTGCACACCTGGGTGATGGAGCATCTGGGTGATCTGAGCGCAGCGCTGCCGTCCGGTGTGCTCGGCGCCGGACCGGCAACCCCGATGGTTGGCGGGCAGCGGGCTGCCGATGCGGCATTGCGCGACTATGACGTGCGGGGCTACGCGCGGCTGCGTAACAATGTGTGGCCGCCGCCGAGCCGGGGTTCCTCGCGACTGTCGCCATATATCCGGCACGGGCTGCTGACCCTGCGCGAGGTGTGGGATCACGTGGCGGCCGGCCCGCAGGCCGATGTGGTGAAGTTCCGCGACGAACTGCTGTGGCAGGAATACGCTCGACATCTCTACGCGCGCATGGGAACAGCGTCCAGGAAGTCCTACCGGTTCGCAGTCGAGGAGCGCACGGCCCAAGATCTGCCGGAGCACCCGGACGGTCCGTGGTCATCATCGGCGCTGTGCCTGCAATCCTCGTGGACCGAACTGGTGGCCGACGGCTGGCTCACCAACCAGACCCGCATGTGGCTCGCCTCGCACTGGAGCGTCCGTGATGGACTGGGCTGGCGCGACGGCGAGGATCTGATGTACCGGCACCTGCTGGACGGCTCCCGGGCGGCGAACCGACTGGGCTGGCAGTGGACCACCGGCGCGCTCACCGGCAAGGCTTACGGGTTCTCGCGGTGGCAGGTGGAGAAGCGCGCGCCGGGTCTGTGTTCGCAGTGCCCGCTGCAGCGGAGGTGTCCGATCACGGACTGGCCCGCGACTCAGGAACGCGCGCCGAAGGAACTGCCCGATCCTCGATTGAGACGGGACGACGACCTTGAGGGCACGGCCGGACCGGCGATCACTCGAACAACCGGCGACCCCGAAGCCGTCTGGATGACTGCGGAAAGCCTTGGTGATCGCGACCCGGCCGCCGCGGCCCATCCGGAGCTGCCCGTGGTGTTTGTTTTCGATGAGCCGCTGCTGCGCAGGCTGCGGCTGTCGGTGAACAGGTTGGTCTTTCTCGCCGAGTCGCTCGCCGAACTGTCGACGCGTCGGCCGGTGCAGCTGTGGCTCGGCGACCCGGTCGAGGTGCTGCAGGGAATGCCGCTGGCGACCACGTTCGCACCTGTGCCGGGGTGGCGGTCGCGGGCCGGGCGGCTCGAGGTGGTCGCGCTACACCCGTGGCCGTGGTTGGAACGGCCCCGAGCGGGGTCGATCACCTCCTATACGGCGTGGGTCAAGGGCGGCGAATCGCAGCGGGGCAGCGGGAAAGCGGGGCGACGGTGACCATGATCGTGGTGAGACTATGACCGTGAGCTCGTTCACCGTCCCCTACACCGACGATCAGATCGAGGTGGATACCGCCCGCCGGCAGGTGATGCTGTTCCGCAATGCCTGGAACCGGGAGTCCAGCGGATACCCCGACGAGACCTACACCTTCGAGGCATTGCTGGCCGACAAAGGTCTTCTGGTGCTGCTGACCGCGAGCCTTGCCGGAAACGATGCCGCCGAATTCGAGCGGCTGATTCGCACGCCGCCCGCGTGATTGCGATCCCCGCCGAGGTTCGCGCGATGGCGGCCCGCGGACCACAGTGGGAGCGGTGGGTGGATGAGTTGCCCACACGAGTGGGACGTCTCATCGACGCGTGGCGGCTGCGCCCCGACGGGGAGCCCGCGTACGGGTACTGCTCACTGGTCGTGCCGGTTCGCACGTCCGAGGGTGACCTCGCCGTGCTCAAGGTCGGCTTCCCCGATGTGGAATCCGAGCATGAGCATCTGGTGTTGCAGCGCTGGGGTGGCGACGGCGCGGTGCGTCTGCTCAGTGCCGATCCGCACCATCGGGGATTGCTGCTCGAGCGGTTGCATTCCACTGATCTCACCGAAGTCGCCGAGGAACACGCCTGCGCGATCGTGGCCGATCTGTACGGCCGCATTCACATCCCGGCGATGCCGCAACTGCGTTCGTTATCGGCCGACATCCATCGCTGGACGGCGGCTTTGGCCGAACTGGCGCGCAACGCACCGATCCCGCGTCGTCTCGTGGAGCAGGCCATCGCACTCGGTACCGACCTGGCCGCCGATCGGGCGGTGGCCGATCGGGTCATCCACACCGATCTGCATTACGGCAATGTTCTTGCCGGCGATCGCGAGCCGTGGCTGGTGATCGATCCCAAACCGGTCAATGGTGACCCGCACTACGAGATCGCACCCATGCTGTGGAACCGGTGGGACGAGATCGCCGGCGATGCCCGCGAGGGAGTGCGACGCCGCTTCTGGATGCTGGTCGACGCGGCGGGACTCGACGAGGACCGCGCCCGGGGATGGGTGATTGTGCGGATGGTGCACAACGCGATGTGGGCGCTGCAGGACCGATCTCACACTGAGCAGGCCTGGCTGACCCGGTGCATCGCCGTCGCCAAGGCGGTGGGGGACTGAGGCCTCAGGCCTCGAGCCGAGCGCGGACGGCCTCAAGCCGGCGTCGCAACTCTGCCTCGTCGATCACACCGCGGGCCACCAGTGAATGTGCCAGTGCGACAAGCTGATTCTCCGGATACGGCAGGTCGGCGTAGCGGGTGGCCGACAGCACGTCCTCCTCATCGCGGCGGTCCTGGAAGCTGAAACCCAGATCGTCACCGGCACAGGACCGGTCGATGGCGTCGCACATGCCGTCCAGACTGGTCTTCCACGGCGGCACCGGATTCTCCACGCCATACTTGCCGGCCATTACGGGCCAGGTCTGGTTGCGCTTGGCGATTTCCTCAAGGGTCTCGACGGAGACGTCGTGCGGCGGTTGCGCTGCGGTGCTCATGTCAGTCGGCGATTCCGCGGACGGCCGGACGGGTTTTGGTGATGACGTTGGTGGTGACACCGGGGGTGGGCAGGGCGACACCGATCAGACAGTCCCGGGTGATGATCTCGGCGAGCTGCTCTTCGGTCCAGCCGTCGGTTCCCCTGGGGCGCAGTGGCATGACCATGAAGCGGTGTTTCTGATTGGAATCCTCCACCCGCACCTCGACGTTGTCGGGGAGTACGAGGCCGAACTCGGAGAGCACCTGGCGTGGCCACCGCACAATGCGGCGCCGGTAGTTCGGCGTGCGGTACCACTCCGGAGAGTTGCCGAGGATCGGCCGCGGATAGCAGGAGCACAGCGCGCAGACGATCACGTGGTGGATGGTCGGGGTGTTCTCCAGAATCTTGAACGCCGCGAAGTCACTGGGCGTTCCGAATCCGGTGGGATCGAGCCAGTCGACACCCACCTGCTTGCTCGCGGCGAGCGGGTCGGTGAGGGCGAGGTGTTTGAAATCCGGATCCAGCCAGGCGCGGGCCACCAGGCGGGCGGCCGGCGTCGGGCCGATCTGCTCGGCGAACTCGGTGAACAACCGGTGTTCGGCGGCGGTGAAGAGACCCTTCTCGATGCAGAGTTCACGCAGTGCGATCTCGAGAACCTCGAAGTCGGTGATCTCATCGACCATGGGTTTGACGGTGCGATCGTGATCGTGATCGTGATCGTGATCGTGGTGGTGCTCAGACACGGGACAACCTTTCCTGTTCGCCCTCAGTGGGCGGCTTCCAGCCAGCGCTCGGGGATCTCGGTTTGCAAGGTGTCGATCATCGGGCCGGTGTAGCAGTGCCACAATTCGCACTGTTTGAACCGGACGATGTAGAACCACTCCGGTGCGGCCTCGGGCCGGTCCCACGTTTCGTCTTCGGGCGCGGGGCTCTCATAGGTGGCCTCGGCGATCACACCTTCGGCGCCGCGCACGTATTCCGGTGTGCGGGTGTAGAACAGCGCCGGCAGTTCCCGGACCCGCACCCGATCCCCGGCCTTGAACTTCGCCGGCCCCGCCTTGCCGGCGAAGATCTGCGGATCGCCGATCCCGGCTGCTTCCAGGTGATGGGCGTTGCGTCGGACGTTGGAGCCGTCGCCCTCGGACTTCGGTTGGGCATCGGGCAGCCGGCCGGCCAGCCCACCGGCGTAGCGGCCCTGGACCTCGGCCAGCCGGTCGGTCAGCTCACCCCAGCTGAGGTAGCCCTTCTCCAGCAGTAGCCGGCCCACCGACCACAGCCAGCGGGCGTAATAGGGGATGCCGAGATAGACCGCGCGGCCCACGTCGACATTGCCGATGCGCCGTCGCTCTTCGGAGACCCAGATGCCCCGCATGCCGAGCACCTCGCAGAGCACGTAGGTCATCAGCTCCCACTGCTCTTCTTCTTTGTTCTCATACGTCGCGGGCACATCGAGTTCGCCGCCGACATCCTGGGGAGTCTTCATGTAGGCCAGGAAGTGGTCGTGGGTCATCTGATCCGGCATCGGCCACTCCGGCACCTCCGGGTAGGTCGCCTTCAACCTGGAAATCAATGCCAGCTGCTCTGCGCGTTCCGCGGCGGTACTCATGGCGACTCCCTCACTCTGTGACCAGGCACGCTGACAATAGCGCGGCCGTCGGCCCGCCACGGCTAACTCGGTTCAGATTGCCGGGTGCAGTGGTGCCCACCGGTACGGTATGTGCTCAGGGTTTGTTGCACTGTCACGTTCCGAGGAGCAGGTATGGCCGACGAGGAAGTTGTCGACGCGGGTGTCGATGACGCGGCCGTCGGCGCTGCCGCCGAGGAGCCCACTGCCGCGCCCACGGGCCGACGGCGCCGACGGCAGTCCGGCCTACCGCCATTGGGGATCGCGGCAATCCTCGGTCTGGTGCTCGCCGTGGTGTTGGGTGGGCTGTGCGGCTGGCTCGGTTTCCAGGCATATCAGGCACGCCAGGACAATCAGT
>CALQLM010000140.1 GCA_943331415.1 Bifidobacterium breve | reverse complement strand
GCGTTCCCATGTGTTCTGGTCGAATTGCACGCCGCCGTAATATCCGTTGCCTGTGTTGATCGCCCAGTTGTTTCCTGATTCACACGAGGCGATGGCATCCCAGCGCGCCCCGTTGGTCACCGGCGGCACCTCGGTGCCGGGCTTTGCTCCGACCCGCAGGACCGACCCGCGGGCCGGGGTGATGACGATGTTGGCAACCGGTAGCCGGCCCATCGGCACCCCGTTGACGGTCGACACCGCGAAGGTGACGTCCTGCAGGCCGGGAGCGCCCGGGTCCTCCACCACCTGTCGGCTCATATTCATGGTCGGGTCCTCCACCCGCCTGGCCACCGGCGCCAGCGGAACCCGTTCGATTACCTTCTCGATGCGCATCCGCGTGACTGTGATCTGCATACCGTCGGTCACCGAAGTCGCAGCAGCGGGCACGCTCGTATCGCGCTGTATCAACGGCGCCCCGGCGGCGGCGAGCAGAGCGCCGACATCAGGTGCGGCCAACCGGACGGTGCTGACCACTCCACCATCGTTGATCTGCACGGTTCTGGCACTCACCACACCCAACGCCATGCCCTGCAGCGGGACTCGGCTGCCACGTGAGGCGGCGGCCGGTGCGGTGTCGGTCATCGACAACTGGGCCAGTGCCTCATCGACGGTCGACGCCGTGGTCCACACCTGCCTGGGATCCTGACCATCCAGCGAGATGCTCAGCGGACGGCTTCGTCTCAAGACGATGGTGTCGGCATCACCGATCGACTGGTCGGCGGCGGGCACCAACTCGTCGCGATCACCGACGGCGAACCCGTGCTCCTCGACGATATCGGCCACCCGGGATTTCATCGTGTCGACTGTCATCGCGGTGCCGTCGACATCGAGGGTCACAGTTTTGCGGGAGGCGATCGCCAGCGAACCGGCGGCGATCAGCGTGACGAGAATCGCAGCCACAACCACGCGCAAAGCGGCCGAGGACTGCAGTTTTGTCAACACATCACAAGACGGTAACGAACCGGCTGGGCGTGGGCAACCTGGGTCGATCGATCTCAGCTGGCCCTTACATCCTGGTTTTCAGTCGATTCTGTAGACCCGCCTCGCGGTCGCGGCGGAATCCTGCGCCACCTGCGCGGCAGGCAGATCCAGCAGGTCGGCCAACGCCCGCACGGTGTAGGGCAGACAGTAGGGCTCATTGGGTGCCCCCCGGAACGGATGCGGCGTGAGAAACGGTGCGTCAGTCTCCACCAACAACTGTCCGGGCGGGATGAGCGTTGCGGCCTCACGCAATGCGTGGGCATTCTTGAAGCTGACGGTGCCGGAGAGGCTCAGTATCCAACCGGCCTCGAGACAGATCCGCGCCATCTGTGGACCGGACGAAAAGCAGTGGAAGATCACCGTCTCCGGTGGGCCCTCCGCACGCAGCACATCAAGCACATCATCATCGGCTTCGCGGTTGTGGATCATCAGCGGCTTGCCGACCCGCTTGGCCAAGTCGATATGCCAGGCGAACGCCTCACGCTGATCGGCCGGTTGCGCGCAGCCGTCGAGCTTGCCGGGCCAATACAGATCCATCCCGGTCTCACCGATGGCCACCACCCGCGGTGCCGACGCCAACTCTTCGATCTCAAGGCGGGCCGCATCGGTCAGCGCGTTGGCGCGGGTGGGATGCAGCCCTACTGCGGCATAGACCCGCGGATCCCATTCGGTGGCGGCGGCGGCCCAGCGCGCCGAGTTCAGGTCGTCGGCGATGGTCACCACCGCCTGCACGCCGACTGCCGCGGCGCGGTCAATGATCTCGCGCACGTCCTCCGGGGTGCGGGCACCACACGCATCCAGATGGGTGTGGGCATCAACCAGCGGCATCAATGGCTCTGGCGGTGGCGGTACCGGACGCTGGGAACTCACGCCCAACACCATAAGGTGATGCTGACATGAGCAAGACCCCGTTCTACGTGACCACAGCGATCGCCTATCCCAATGGCGCACCGCACGTCGGCCATGCCTACGAGTACGTCGCGACCGATGCGATCGCACGGTTTAAACGGCTGGACGGGTTCGATGTGCGGTTCCTGACCGGGACCGATGAACACGGCCTGAAGATGGCCCAGGCCGCGGCCGCCGAGGGCATATCGACCGCTGATTTCGCCCGCCGCAACTCCGATCAGTTCCAGCGATTGGAGGAGATGCTCAACATCTCCTTCGACCGGTTCATTCGCACCACCGACCCCGACCACTACGCGGCGTCGACGGCGATCTGGCAGCAGATGGCCGAGCGGGGCGACATCTACCTCGACAGCTACTCCGGTTGGTATTCGGTCCGAGACGAGCGGTTCTTCACCGAGGGCGAGACGGAAGTCAAGGCCGATGGAACCCGGGTGGCCACCGAGACCGGTACCCCGGTCACCTGGACCGAGGAGCAGACCTACTTCTTCCGGTTGTCGGCCTACGCCGACCGGCTACTGGCCCACTATGCCGACCATCCGGAGTTCATCGCTCCGGACGTGCGCCGCAACGAAGTGGTCAGTTTCGTCTCCGGTGGCCTGCGTGACCTGTCGATATCCCGTACCTCGTTCACGTGGGGCGTTCCGGTACCCGGTGACTCCGACCACGTGATGTACGTGTGGGTCGACGCACTGACCAACTACTTGACCGGTGCGGGTTATCCGGACACGGAATCAGTTCTCTACCAACGATATTGGCCGGCTGATCTGCACATGATCGGCAAGGACATCATCCGTTTCCATACCGTGTACTGGCCGGCGTTTCTGATGTCCGCGGGAATCGAATTGCCACGCAGGGTTTTTGCGCACGGATTCCTCTACAACCGTGGCGAAAAGATGAGCAAGTCGGTGGGTAACGTCGTCGACCCGGTGTCGTTGGTGGACAGTTTCGGCGTCGACCAGGTCCGCTATTTCCTGCTTCGCGAGGTTCCGTTCGGCCAGGACGGCAGCTACAGCGAAGAAGCCATCATCAACCGGATCAACACCGACCTGGCCAACGAGTTGGGCAACCTGGCGCAGCGCTCGCTGTCGATGGTCAATAAGAATCTTGCCGCCCGGGTGCCCGAGCCCGGCGTTTTCAGCCCGGAGGACGCCGAACTGCTGGGGATCGCCGGCGGCCTGCTGCAGCGGGTGCGCACCGCCTTCGATGAGCAGGCGATGCATCAGGGCCTGGAGGCAATCTGGTTGATGCTCGGCGCGGCGAACCGCTACTTCTCCGCCCAGGAGCCCTGGGTGCTGCGCAAGTCGGAGTCCGAGGCGGACCAGGAGCGCTTCCGCACCGTGCTGTGGGTGACGCTGGAGGCGGTGCGGGTCGCGGCGCTGCTGGTGCAGCCGGTGATGCCGGACTCGGCGGCCAGGCTGTTGGACCTGCTCGGCCAGCCGTCCGGGCAGCGTGACTTCGCCTGCCTGGACACCCGCCTGGCGCCGGGTACCGAACTGCCGGTGCCCACCGGGGTGTTCCCCCGCTACGAGCCGCCGGAGTAGAGCAATGCTGATCGAGCGGCTTGGTGATATCGGCGCCGCCGAGGACGTTTTGCGTGCGGTTGCCGCGGGCGCGCGTCTGCACCGACTGCCGCCGCCGGCCGCTCTGCTCGGAGATTGGTTCGGCTCGACCGCGGTGATCGCCCCGAGCGTGTCCATTCGAGCGGTCGATCCGGCCGAGGTGTTCCCGGATCCGGCTCGCCAACGGCCGCCGGCAGATCGTGTCGATACCGTCGGCGGGGGGTGGATCGGCTACCTGTCCTATCCCGACCCGGGCGCCGATGGACACCCGTCTTCCATTCCGGAAGCGGCTGGCGGATGGACCGATACCGTGCTCCGTCTGGACCGGGCCGGATGCTGGTGGTTCGAGAGCCTGTCCGGCCAATCACTTCCGGACTGGCTCGCCGCAGCGCTCGCAGTTCCGCCGGTTCGTCAGCACTGCGAAATCGCTTGGCAGCAGCCGGATATCGCCCAGCACCGGACGGCGGTGCTGTCCTGTCTTGAGGCTATCCGTGCGGGCGAGATCTACCAGGCATGCGTCTGTACCCGGTTCACCGGCGCGGTCGTCGGCTCGTCGCTGGAATTCTTCGCCGACGCGGTGGCTCGGACCGCGCCGGCGCGCGGGGCCTACCTGGCCGGGGACTGGGGCGCGGTGGCGTCGCTGTCGCCGGAGTTGTTCCTGCGCCGAGTCGGTGCCGATGTGAGCTCAAGTCCGATCAAGGGCACGCTGCCGCGGCACGCCGACCCGGCGCAATTGCTCGCGTCGACCAAGGACGTGGCGGAGAACATCATGATCGTCGATCTGGTGCGCAACGACCTTGGCCGGGTGGCTGTGACCGGCTCGGTGACCGTGCCCGAACTGCTGGCCGTGCATCCTGCGCCCGGCGTGTGGCATCTGGTCTCAACGGTGTCGGCGCGGATCCCAGTCGATCTTCCGACATCGGCGTTACTCGCCGCCAGTTTTCCACCGGCTTCGGTCACCGGAACACCGAAAGCCCGGGCTCGGCAACTGCTTTCACAATGGGAGCCGAGGCGACGCGGGATCTATTGCGGAACCGTGGGCCTGACATCGCCGGTGGCCGGTTGTGAGCTCAACGTGGCGATCCGCACCGTGGAATTCGACTCTCGCGGCGGAGCGGTCCTCGGCGTCGGCGGCGGCATCACCGCCGACTCGGACCCCGACGCCGAATGGCAGGAGTGTCTGCACAAGGCCGCACCGTTCGTCGAGCCGATGGTGATTCAGGACTCCCGGGCGCGCAGAACCGCTTCATAAAGTTCACGCCGCGATGGTGCGCCCGAATGCGTCTCCACGACCGCGGCGCAGGCGTCCTTCACCCGCATCCCCGCGGCAACCAGCACAGAGACCTCGGCGACGAGCGCTTCGGGATCGGCGATCGGTGTCGCACCAGCCAGCACCACAGTGATCTCGCCCAGCACACCACCGTCAGACCAGTCCGCGAGTTCCTGCAGTGTCCCGCGCTTGATCTCCTCGTGAATCTTGGT
>CALQLM010000139.1 GCA_943331415.1 Bifidobacterium breve | reverse complement strand
AGCGGCAGGGAAACGCCCGGACCCATCCCGAACCCGGAAGCTAAGCCAGCCAGCGCCGATGATACTACCCAAAAGGGTGGAAAAGTAGGACACCGCCGAACACACATTAAGGAACACCCCCCGAGAAATCGGGGGGTGTTTCCTATTGCGCCAACAGTTGCATAAGCCCATACCAATCGAATTAGTCTGTGACTCAGTTTATCCGAGTTTGTATTCGATGTTCAAAGGGGTGTCTCGGACTGATGCTTCTGATCCTGCCGGCGCTGACCGCGATCGTCGCCATGATCTGTGCGCTGCGCCCCACTTCCCGCCGATTGCTGTGGTTGGCTCTGGCGGTAGCGGCGGTCAACGTCATGGCAACGCCGTTCACGAGCGGTGAGTGGTTCTACCAACGTGCTGAGACCCCTGCATTTCAAGACGCGGTGATCAAGGGCGACTTCACTTCCTTCGATGACATGATGATCCGCCGCGATCCGTATCGGCTGCAGAAGACGGTCGCGGTGGCTCTGGGGCTCTTCGGATCGCTCTGTCTGCTGGCGCTGGTTCGATTCCGGTCGAGTCGCGGCGCAGTCTCTCCCCGGATCTCCACTGCGGTGACAGTGTTGGTGCTGTTAGTTGGTGCCGCCGCGATCGCCGCGATCGGCGAACTCGGTTTTCGGTCGACTCCTATGCCATCGCCCTAGGGTTGGCCCGCGTGCCGACGGTGTTCTGGTGCTCCAATGTCAGGAGTGTGCGTTTGCGATCGATGCCACCGCCATATCCCGTCAGCCCGCCCCCTGAACCGATCACCCGATGGCACGGCACGATGATCCCGATCGGGTTGCGGCCATTGGCCAACCCGACCGCCCGTGAGGCGCCCGGGGAGCCGATCTGCTCGGCGATCTGCCCATAGGACCGGGTCTCGCCGTACGGGATCGTCTGCAGCGCCGCCCACACCCGACGCTGGAATTCCGTTCCGACCAATTGGAGTTCGACGTCGAACTCGGCCAGGGAGCCGGCGAAATACGCCGTGAGTTGCTCAGCGACGTCGGCAAACGCGTCATCGTCGGGCATCCAGCCCGACCGGTCGGGTTCGTGGGTCTGGCCGACCATTCGCAGGTGCATCAACGTCGATCCCGTTCCTGCCAGCGTCAGTGTGCCGACAGGGCTTGCCATGGTCCGATATCGCAACGTGTGCATGCCTCGACCCTGGCACGTCACGGGTCGTCGCGCCACCAGTTAGGGCCCGCCTAGCAGGCTGGCGATCTGGACACGCTCGTCGTACCCGCGCAACCGGACCGGCCGGCCGAGGCGCCAGAACCGCTGTTCCCGCTCCGCTGCCGCGGCGACGGTTGCCGCCGAGGCCAGCGCTCGGCTGGGCTCGGACCGTGCCAGCTCGCTGAGCCGGGCTGCTTCATTAACCGGCTCACCAATCACCGTGTATTCGAAACGCTCCCTGGCTCCGACGTTGCCTGCCACCACCTGGCCTGACGCCACCCCGATACGGGCGGGGCACTCAGGCACCTCACGAGCCAGCCGTTGCACGATGGCTCGGGTGGCGGCCAACGCTTCGTCCTCGGGGTTGTGCAGCGAGACCGGTGCGCCGAACACCGCGAGCGCGGCATCGCCCTCAAACTTGTTGACTATGCCCCGGTGGCGGTCGACCTCCTCGACGATCACGGCGAAAAACCGGTTGAGGAGTTCGACGACCTCCATGGGGGGTCTGGTGCTGACCAGCTTGGTCGATCCGACAACGTCGACGAACACGACAGCGACGTGGCGCTCTTCGCCGCCGAGGGTGGGCCGCTGCTGTTCGGCTGCTGCGGCGACCTCGCGTCCGACGTGGCGCCCGAACAGGTCCCGTACCTGCTCGCGCTCGCGCAGGCCTGCGACCATCGAGTTGAAACCACTCTGAAGTTCGCCGAGTTCAGTGCCGTCGAACACCACCACGCTGGCATTGAGGTCGCCCTCCTCGACCCGCTGTAGTGCTGCTCGCACCACCCGGACCGGGGTGGTGGTCAGCCAGGCCAGCACCCACATCAGCAGGAACCCCACGACAAGGCTGACGACCGAGGTGATCAGGACGGCGACCTCGAGTTGGCGCTGGGTGAGGTTGCGCAAGAGCAGCGAGAACAAAGCGGTAAGGCCAATACCGATGACCGGCATGCCCGAACACAGCATCCACACCGTCAGGGTTCGGCCCATGACGCCCGGCGCCAGTCGGCGCGGTGGCGGTCCGGCGGCCAGCGCCTGTGCCGCGACCGGCCGCAAGGCGAACTCTGCTGACAGATAGCAGGTGGTGGCAACCACGACGCCGCAGAATCCCACCGTCAGCCCCAGGCGGGGAATGAAGTCAGTGTCGTATCTGCCGAACAGCACCGCCAGCAGGATCGCTCCGGTTCCCCATAACACTAAGTGCGACAGAGCGATTCGCCACGGTGTCATGAAAGCGCTGCGTTGCTCCTGGCGGTCGGGCGACCGGCCCTCAATCGCCCATCGGAGATCCTTGATGGTGCGAACGTGGATCCACCAGGTTCCGAACGCCACCGCGGCGACTATGTAGGCGGGCGTGACCACGAAGGGTAGCCAGCGCGGGACGTCATCGAACACGCTGGGCTCGGGGAAGGCGATCACCACCAGTAGGAAGGTCAACGCGATCCCGATCACGTTCACCATCACGATGAAGATGGTGAGGATCAGCTGGATCCGTAGCCTGCGTCGGGCGGCGCTCTCGGAAGCCCGGCCCAGGAGTAGCGAGCCGTATGCCGGCGTCCGGGACAACCGCCCGCTCTGCCGGGTGAGGTGTTCCAGGATCCGGCCCAGCCGCTGGGCCACGCTCGGGTTGGACCTCATGGTGGCTGTCAGCCTAATTCCTCGGCGGCACCCTAAGCTGAACCGGTGCGCCTCGTGATCGCCCAGTGCAGGGTGGACTACCTCGGGCGGCTCACCGCCCACCTGCCGTCGGCCCGTCGACTGCTGCTGATCAAGGCCGATGGCTCGGTCAGCATCCACGCCGACGATCGCGCATATAAGCCCCTGAACTGGATGAGTCCGCCCTGTCAGCTCACCGAGACCGCTGAAGACGAGCTTGCGGTCTGGGTCGTTGAGAACAAGTCAGGGGAGCAGCTGAGGATCACGATCGAGGAACTCGAGCACGACTCCACCCATGAGCTCGGAATCGACCCGGGACTGGTCAAGGATGGGGTCGAGTCCCACCTGCAGGAACTTCTGGCTGAACACATCGAGCTTCTCGGCGAGGGGTACACCCTGGTACGACGCGAATTCATGACCGCGATCGGTCCAGTCGACATTCTGTGTCGGGATGCCCAGGGCGCTTCGGTGGCCGTTGAGATCAAGCGCCGTGGCGAGATCGACGGCGTGGAACAGCTGACCCGCTATCTGGAGTTACTCAACAGGGACAGCCTGCTGGCACCTGTCGCCGGCGTTTTCGCGGCCCAGCAGATCAAACCGCAAGCCCGAACGCTGGCCAACGACCGCGGGATACGTTGTGTCACTCTCGATTACGATGCGATGCGCGGTTTGGACAGCGATGAGTTCCGGCTGTTCTGAAGATGCCGCGCCGTCGCCGACGGGCCGTTGTTGGGCCACCACCGATACCGCTTCCGCGCCGGGTCGAAGTGGGCACGGACGGCCATGATTACGAAGTTCGTCCGGTGCCGGGATCACGTGCCACCAAGACCTACCGGTGTCCCGGTTGCGACCACGAGATCCGTTCCGGTGTAGCGCATGTGGTGGTACTTAAGATAGAAGATGTCAACGGTGACGATCGCCGCCACTGGCACACACCGTGTTGGGCCAATCGGGCCAACCGCGGCCCTACCCGAACGTGGTCGTGAAGCTACTGCTCGGCAGGCTCCACAAGTTCCACCAGCACTCCACCGGCATCCTTGGGATGGATGAAGTTGATCCGGGAGTTGGACGTACCGCGCCGCGGAACGTCGTACAACAGGCGCACGCCCTTGGCCCGCAGACATTCGGAAAGGGCATCGAGATCGCTGACCCGGCATGCCAGCTGTTGGATGCCCGGCCCGCGCTTATCAAGGAATTTGGCGATTGTGCAGGTCTCGTCCAGAGGAGCCATCAGCTGAATCTGGGCGCTGCCAGCCGGCGCGCCGCGGACCGCCAGCATCGCCTCGCGCACGCCCTGATCGGTGTTGATCTCCTCGTGCACCACAATCATGCCGAGATGGTCGTTGTACCACGCGATGGCTGTGTCGAGATCCGGCACCGCCAGACCGACGTGATCAATAGCGGTCACCAGAGCGCTCGCCAGCAACGGGCGGGCATCGAGGTGCTCGGTGGTCATAAGGCAACGGTAACCTGACGGCGGGAAACAGGAATAGCCAGTCGGCCAGATCGGCCGGAAATCAACCGCTGTGGAGGCAGTTATGACGACATCGGTGATCGTTGCTGGGGCTCGGACGCCCATTGGCCGATTGATGGGTTCGCTGAAGGATTTCTCCGGTAGCGATCTGGGCGGCATCGCCATTCGGGCGGCATTGGAGAAAGCGGGTGTCGCGGCCTCGATGGTCGATTACGTGATCATGGGTCAGGTGCTGACCGCCGGTGCCGGGCAGATGCCGGCCCGTCAGGCGGCAGTTGCCGGTGGGATCGGCTGGGACGTTCCTGCGTTGACCATCAACAAGATGTGTCTGTCCGGTATTGACTCCATCGCACTGGCTGATCAGCTCATCCGGGCCGGTGAGTTCGACGTTGTGGTCGCCGGCGGCCAGGAGTCGATGTCCAGGGCCCCGCACCTGCTGATGGATAGTCGAGCAGGGCACAAGTACGGCGATGTGACCATGCTGGACCACATGGCCTACGACGGTCTGCATGACGTTTTCACCGATCAGCCCATGGGTGCCCTGACCGAGCAGCGCAATGATGCCGACCGATTCACCCGCCTCGAGCAGGATGAGCTTGCCGCCGCGTCGCACCAGAAGGCGGCCGCGGCCTGGAAGGACGGGGTGTT
>CALQLM010000138.1 GCA_943331415.1 Bifidobacterium breve | reverse complement strand
AGCGCGGGCTATCACGCTGGTCGAGTCGACCCGGACCGACCATCGTTCGCAGGCCCAGGAGTTACTTCTCGAACTGATGCCGCATGCGGGCAGCGCGATGCACGTCGGTATCACCGGTGTTCCCGGCGTGGGAAAGTCCACCGCGATCGAGGCGCTCGGTATGTATCTGATTGAGCAGGGTCACCGGGTGGCCGTGCTGGCCGTCGACCCGTCATCGACGCGAACCGGAGGCTCGATCCTCGGCGACAAGACCCGAATGGCCCGACTGGCAGTCCATCCGGACGCCTATATCCGGCCGTCTCCGACCTCGGGCACCCTCGGCGGGGTGGCCAAGGCCACCCGGGAGACCATCGTGTTGTTGGAGGCGGCCGGGTTCGACGTGATTCTGGTGGAGACCGTCGGGGTGGGGCAGTCGGAGGTCACTGTCTCCAACATGGTCGATACATTCGTGTTCCTCACCCTGGCCCGCACCGGAGACCAACTCCAGGGCATCAAAAAAGGCGTGCTGGAACTTGCCGACATCGTCGTGGTCAACAAAGCCGACGGCAAGCATGCGATCGAGGCCCAGGGTGCGGCGCGTGAACTGGCCGCCGCGATCCGGTTGATCTACCCCCGTGAAACGATCTGGCGTCCACCGGTTCTCACGATGAGTGCGCTGACCGGTGAGGGATTGAGGGAACTGTGGGAGACCGTACTCAAACATCGTGATGTGCTCACCGCGGCAGGCGAGTTCGATGCGCGACGACGCACCCAGCAGGTTGACTGGACCTGGGCGATGGTGCGCGACACGGTACTTGACCGGGTGTTGACCCATCCGGCTGTGCGGAGGATGCGCGTTGAGGTCGAGAGGCAGGTGCGCGATGGTGAAGTCACGCCTGCCCTGGCCGCACAACGGATTCTTGACGCCGCTGAGCGGCAAAGTTAACGGATCGACAACAATTTCTCGAAACAGCGCGTTTGGCTTGTAAATTCGCTGTCGTGACCCCGGCGATATCTGGTGGCAGCGGTGCGGCCCTGCCCCGCGGGGTTCATGGTGCCGCTGATCCCGGCTTCGCCTGTGCAGTAAGCGGATTCGCGAGTCTTTTCCCGCATCCCCGTCTTGGCGGTGGCGCTCTGGCGGTCTATCTCGACGGACAACCGGTGGTGGATGTCTGGACCGGATGGTCTGATCGACGCGGCCGGACGCCCTGGTCAGCGGACACCGCGCCGATGGTGTTCTCAGCGACCAAGGGCGTGACATCCACCGTGATCCACCGCCTCGCTGATCGGGGACTGATCGATTACGACGCGCCCGTGGCCGAGTACTGGCGCGAATTCGGCGCTAACGGTAAAGCTCAGATCACCGTCAGGGACGTCATGCGGCACCGGGCGGGCCTATCGAACCTGCGCGGTGTGCGTCGCAGTGAACTTCTCGACCACCACCATATGGAGGAGCGGATCGCGGCCGCCCCGGTAGACCGGCACTTCGGCAAGCCCGCCTACCACGCACTGACCTACGGATGGCTGATGTCAGGCCTGGCCAGAGCGGTGACCGAGAGAGGAATGCGGGACCTGATCCGCAGTGAGGTGGCTGAACCGCTCGATACCGACGGCATTCATCTCGGACGGCCGCCGGCGGACGCTCCCACCCGGGTTGCGCGCATCATCGGGCCCCAGGCCAAGACCTCCAACCCGCTGTTCAACGCGGTGGCACCCCGGGTCGCCGCATTGGAGACATCAGCGGCGTTCGGCTCGATGTACTTCCCGGGTATGAGAGCCGTGGTCCAAGGCGACACTCCGTTGCTGGACAGCGAGATTCCTTCGGCCAATGGCATCGCGACCGCGCGTGCCCTGGCCAGGATGTACGGCGCGCTGGCCAATGGCGGCAAGATTGACGATCGGCAATATCTGTCCGCCGCCCGGGTGGCCGCACTCACAGGCCGTCGCAGCATGCGTCCGGATCGCAATCTGATCCTCCCGATGGCTTTCCATCTCGGCTATCACGGTCTGGCCGTCCCGGGTGTGTTACCCGGGTTCGGCCACGTGGGACTCGGGGGATCGGTGGGATGGGCCATGCCCGATTCGGGCCTGGCCTTCGCTTTTGTTCACAATCGGCTTCTGACGCCGTTCCTGGTCTCCGACCAGGCCGGTTTCGTGGCCATGGCGGCACTGGTTCGCCTCGGCGCGACCCAGGCCCGTAGACACGGTTTCACCTCGATCACCGAGTTCGGTTCGGCGTACGGCGCGGTTGCGGCCGGGGTTGCGGCCGGGTAGTCGCACGCTCCGGTTCGCTGCCAGCAGAGGTGGGGGTGGCGGGAATGCCGGCCGTCCCGACCCGCGCCGCGCCGGAACAGATGAGTGATCTAGCTAACACCGTTCCGGGCGATTGCCGGGCCAGCAAACCTCCTGAAAATCGAGGTCCGCTCATATTCAAAGCGCCGTCTGGCTCTTTTCTCAGCCAAAGATTACGCATTAAAGATGCATAACTCCCGAAACTACCATGTGATTTTTGCCAAATTCGCTCGGGACCCCGTATTCCAGTTGATAAATTTCCGGCTTTGAGGACCGCTTGTCAACGTTTTCCGGGAGCATTTTCCGGTGCCCGAAACCCTCTCAGCCAACTCTCAGCTTAGTTGCCGCTTGAGGTGAGGAATCTAGGGAACTGCAGCTAGAAAGCTTAAGGAGAACAAAGAGAGGGTAGCCCAAACTCTCAGCAAAGTGGTCGGTGCGGGAGGTAATGCCGGTGTTGGCAGGTGCCGGAGAATGACGTTGATCGGCCGGGTTCGCGGAGTTTGCTCCGGCCATGTTTCAGAAAGCATTGTGAATATCAAAAAGAGTTTGCTGGAACACATAAGAGGCGCGAAATAACGTAATTGGTCGACGATGGCTACCGCAACCTTTTGTGATCGATCTTCGGAGTGCACTCGGGGTGGCTGTGAGCTGGTTTGCGACCCGTTTCGAAGCTCAGCTCCAGGTCTTTGAAGTGCGGTAATGCCTGAGCGGGCGGGCGCCAGCCCGAAACGGCCGCGGGATTTTCGGCTGGGTCCGAGCCGTGGCGCCAGCAAACTTCCTGAGTATCGGGTGCCGGCGTTCTGAGTTCTGGTGAAACGGACCCCAAACGCGTTTTTGTGGCGGAGAGAAAAGCCTCGCAATTTCGATACCGATCGGTTACGCTAGTAGCAGCACTGGCAACCTTGAGTTGATGTCGAACGCAACGGCGCGATCCCCATCCAAGAGCTTGAGGCAGCTCCGAAGTGAAACATCGTGCACCGCATTGACGAAGAACGAGGTGTGAGCGACATGCGCGGATCCTCTTTGACCCCCATCGCTGTAGTTGGCATGGCGTGCCGACTTCCCGGCGGTATTGACTCTCCCCACAAGCTGTGGGAGGCCCTGCTCCGCGGTGACGACATGGTCACCGAAGTACCTGCCGACCGTTGGGATGCCGACGAGTTGTATGACCCGGAGTCGGGTGTGTCGGGCCGCTCGGTGTCGAAGTGGGGCGCCTTCATCGACGACGTCACCGGTTTCGATCCCGATTTCTTCGGTATCAACGAACGCGAGGCCATCGCGATGGACCCGCAGCACCGCGTGCTGCTGGAGACCTGCTGGGAGGCCGTCGAGCAAGCCGGCCGCACTCCCGCTTCCATGGCGGGCACCTCGACCGGTGTCTTCATCGGTATGTCGCATGACGACTACGCGATGGTCACCAGCGACGCCGGCGCCTTCGACCAGGCCTACGCATTCACGGGCAATCCGTTCAGCATGGCCTCCGGCCGCGTCGCGCACGCGCTGGGCCTGCACGGTCCCGCATTGACCATGGACACCGCCTGCTCATCGAGCATGGTCGCGGTGCATCAGGCCTGCCGCAGCCTGCACGAGGGCGAGAGCGAGATGGCGCTGGCCGGCGGGGTGATGCTGATGCTCGATGCGCGCCTCTACGCGTCCGCTTCCGGTCAGGGAATGCTGTCGCCGACCGGACGCTGCCACTCCTTCGATGTCGAGGCCGATGGTTTCGTGCGCGCCGAAGGCTGCGGTGTCGTCGTGCTCAAACGGCTCGATGATGCCCAGCGTGACGGCGACCGGGTGCTTGCCGTCATCCGCGGCACCGCGTCTAACCAGGACGGCCGCACCGACAACATTCTGACTCCCTCTGGTGATGCCCAGATCGCGGTCTTCCGTTCGGCATTGGCGGCCGCGGGCGTCGAACCCGCCACCGTCGGCATGGTCGAAGCGCACGGCACCGGAACTCCGGTCGGTGACACCATCGAGTTCAACAGCGTCTCGACCGTCTACGGCAACGAGGGTTCCTGCGCGCTCACCTCGGTCAAGAGCAATTTCGGACACGCTGAGTCCGCTGCCGGCGTGCTGGGTCTGATGAAGGCCGTGCTCGCGGTCCACCACGGTGTCATCCCGAAGAACCTGCACTTCAATCAGCTGCCCGATCACCTGGCCAAAATTGAGACCGGGTTGTTCGTGCCCCGGGAGAACACCGGCTGGCCGGTGGATGAGAGCGTCGCCCCGCGGCGCGCTGCGGTCTCCTCGTATGGCATGTCGGGCACCAACGTGCACGCCGTGCTCGAGCAGGCCCCCGAGCCGACATCGGCCGACAGTGGGCGAGTGGGTGCCGGCGCGGCTGTTGAGCAGTTGATTTTTCCGGTCACGTCCTCCTCGGTGGATGGCCTTCGTCAGACCTCGGAGAGCCTGGCCGACTGGATCGAGGCCGCCGGCGATGACCTGAACCTGGGCGACCTCTCCTACACGCTGGCCCGCCGTCGTGGTCACCGCCCCGTGCGCAATGCCGTCATCGCCGACAGCAGCGAGATCCTGATCGAAAGTCTGCGGGCAGTCGCCGGTGGCGATGACCCGTTCCAGGCCGCCGTCGGTCAGGACGACCGCGGACCGGTGTGGGTGTTTTCCGGCCAGGGATCGCAGTGGGCGACGATGGGCGTCGGACTGCTGGCCACCGAGCCGGTGTTCGCGGCCAAGATCGCT
>CALQLM010000137.1 GCA_943331415.1 Bifidobacterium breve | reverse complement strand
CCACGTCGCCGTTTTCTAAAGTGGAGTAATGACCACCGCATTTGATGCCGATCAAGTTGCCAAAATTGCTCTGGAAGTCGTGGCCGAGCACGACCCCAAGCAGGTACCCCTGCCGGAATTCCTTGGCGCGTGCTACGACGCGGGCCTGGCCTGGGTGCACTTCCCGGAGGGCCTGGGCGGGTTGGGAACTTCCCGCGGACTACAAGCTGTCGCCGACAACATCCTGCAGGGGGCCGGCGGCCCGGTCCCGCTTGGCCTGAATCCGATGGGCTACGGGATGGCCGCACCGACCGTTCGTGAGCATGCCCAGACCGACGAGATCAAGAAGTTCTTCCTGCGACCGTTGGCCACCACCGAGGACATCTGGTGTCAGCTGTTCTCCGAGCCGGGGGCAGGTTCCGACCTGGCGGGGCTGGCCACCTCGGCAGTGCTCGATGGAGACGACTGGGTGATCAACGGCCAGAAGGTCTGGACCAGCCTGGCCCACAAAGCCCGCTGGGGATTGCTGCTGGCCCGCACCGATGTAGACACCCCCAAGCACAAGGGGCTGACCTACTTCATCCTCGATATGCACGCACCCGGGGTCGAGACGCGACCGCTACGCCAGATGACCGGTCAGGCGGAGTTCAACGAGGTGTACATCACCGACGCGCGCATTCCCGACTCGCATCGCCTCGGAGCCGTGGGCGACGGCTGGCGAGTGGCGATGACAACGCTGATGAACGAGCGCAGTGCGCTGGGCGCCAGTGGCAGCCGTCGCGGCGCGGGCACTATCTCCGAAGCGGTGCAACTGTGGGCGTCACGACCTGATCTGCACACCCCGGTGCTGCGCGACAGGCTCACCACGCTGTGGCTGCGCGCCGAGGCCCAACGGCTGACGTCGGAACGATCACGCGCCTCGGCTACCGTCGGCGGGCCCGGCCCGGAGGGATCGATCGGCAAGATGGTCGGGGCCGAACTCAACCAACGTATCTATGAATTCTGTATGGATCTGCTGGGGCCGGAAGGAATTCTGTATCACGGCTACGCGATGCACGGAGCTCATCGGGACGGTGACTGGCGCGGTCCGATCCAACAGCGCTATCTGCGTAGTAGGGCCAACACCATCGAGGGCGGAACCTCAGAAGTGATGCGCAACATTCTCGGCGAGCGGGTTTTAGGCCTGCCTGGGGATCTGCGCGCCGATGCCGGCATGCCGTGGAAGGACGTGCCCCGTGGCTGAGTTCAGCTTCACCACCGAGCAGCAGGAACTGCGGGCCGCGGTGCGCAAGTTCTGCGCCGACAACTTCGATGAGCCGACAGTGCGCACGCTGATGGAATCCGATGTCACCTATGACCCCGCCGTGTGGCTGCGACTCGGATCCGAACTCGGCGTGCTGGGAATGTCGGTGCCCGAGGCCGATGGCGGCGTCGGCGGGTCACTGGTGGACCAGGCCGTCGCGGTCGAGGAGTTCGGCGCCACACTGGGATGCGGACCGCTTTTCGGCACCGTCTATCTCGCCATCCCCGCACTGGTGGCCTGCGGCAGCGGACCCACCCGCGATGAACTGCTGGCGGCCCTCGTCGAGGGCGAGCGCACCGCCGCATTCGCGATCAACGACTCCGCCGGAGGCTTCGACCCGAATGTCACCGTCACCGCTGTCGGCAGCGGCGACGCCGCGGTGCTCACCGGGACCGCTGCCCGGGTGGTCGATGCCACCGCGGCCGACGTCGTCCTGGTGGCAGCCAGGGGTTCCGACGGCGTCAGCCTTTACGCCGTCGACGCTGCCGACGTCCGGCGCATCCCACTGGTCACGATGGATCTCACCCGGCCGCAGGCGGACGTCATCTTCTCCGACTCCCCCGCACGTCTGCTGGCCGGACCCGCGGACGCTGAACGGGTGATCACCCACGCACTTCAGGTCGGCGCGGCATTGCTCGCGGTGGAGGCTGTCGGCGCGGCCCAGCACATGCTCGATCTATCGGTGGAGTACGCCAAGTCCCGCCTCCAGTTCGGCCGCCACATCGGATCCTTCCAGGCTGTCAAGCACCGGCTGGCCGATATGCTCGTCGATCTCGAACACGCCCGCTCGACGGCCTACCACGCAGTGTGGGCGCTGACCGACGGAACCGACGATCCGGAATTGGCCGTCAGTATCGCGCAGGCTGTATGTTCTGCCGCGTTCAGCCGGATCGCTGCCGACAGCATTCAAGTGCACGGCGGCATCGGCTTCACCTGGGAACACCAGGCGCACCTGTACTTCAAGCGCGCGGCCACCGATGCCGCGCTACTGGGCAGTGCTGAGAGCCGTCGTGCCCGAGTGGCTGAACTGGTTCTAGACAGCGCGACTGTCGATGAGCCTCCACCAGTGGCCGTCGGTATCGCCTGACCGGGCCGGTGCCTTATCTCACTGGGTAGCCGAATGTAATTCGGCATAGGAGCGATCGATCGCGGCAGCCAGTCCGGCGATATCGGCAAGTGCAGACGGATCGGTGCACAACCCGACTCCGATCTCACCGCCGCAGGAAATCGCCGAGATCCGCAGAGCGTGATGAGCACCCGGCTCAGACGACGAGAACAGATGCTGAACCGTTCGCCCGGCAACGGCGACCGGGTTCGCCGGGCCGGGCACATTGGAGATAGCGAAGCTGAACTCGCTGGCGCTGCCCGCCAGTCGCTGCATTACCTTGTCGAGACGCTTCACCCGACCCAGGGCGTGAAAGAGGTCATACATCTCCTCGGCGTCATCGAGGCGCTTGCGCTTGGTGGTCTCGGTGCTGATCTGGTCCAGCCTGGCCAGCGGATCAGCCTCGCCGAGTGGCAGGTCGATGTTCATGAACGAGTCCCGGTTACCCGCTGCAGCAGCTCCTTCGTCGCGGTGGTGCAGGCTGACGGGAACCTGTGCCCGCAGATGGGCGCGGGCAGGGTCCTTGGGTAACCATTCGCGCAATCCGCCGGCGACGATCGCCAGCAGAACATCGTTGACCGTGGCACCACCCGGCCGTGAGGCACCGATCCGTTTCATCTCCGCCAATGGCGCGACGGCGAAGGCCAGTTCACGAGCGACGGTGATCGGCTGATCGAAGGGCGATTCCGAATGGCGGTGAACCAACTCGCGTGCCAGTGCCCCGGGCAGTCGACGCACCTCACCCTCGCGGGTGAGCGTTTTTCCGGCGGGCCGCTGTCCCGGCTGCGGACCCGTAGCAGGCGGCGAATCTTGGTGAGCATCGAAAAGCACGGATTCAAGGAATCGCACACACGCTAAACCGTCGGCCATCGCGTGGTGGATGCGTGCGGCGATAGCCTCCCGACCGTCGGCAAGCGGCCCGATCACATCAAGGGCCCACAGTGGCCGGTCGCGATCAAGGTGCTCAGACATCAGGCCGTTGACGATCTGCCACATATCGGCCTCCGTGGCGGCCGCCGGAGTCGACGTGCGCCGGACGTGATCGTTGATGTCGAAGTCCGGCGCCGCAACCCAGCGCGGGTCGGATTCCGCCGTATCGACACGCTGGGTCGCCCGTGGCTGTGTTGAAAGTCTCTGCTCGACAGCTGTTTTGAGGCCGTCGAGATCAATCGGATGCGATCCGGGATCGAGGATGATGAGTTTCAGTGTGTGGCCGGTGATCGCCGCCGACTCCAGATTCAGGATGCGAGCATCGTCGGCCGCGAGTAGGTCGGAATCATCCTGAGTCGCCACCTTCGGCAGTGTATCGGCTGGCTCTAGGCCAGCACCGCGTCAATCGCACGGTAGATACGTTGCTCGCTGACCGGCCTGGGCGTGCCCAGCTGTTGCGCCCACAAACTGACCCGCAGTTCCTGAATCATCCGCGCGATATCGCGGACGTCATCGCCGGCCAGGCGGGCGGGTGAGAGTGCCTGCAGAAGTTCGTCATAGGCATCCTGCACGGCCTCAACGCGTTGCATACGCTCGCGGTCAGCGGCCAGCGCATGCGGTAGCCGGTCGAGCCGGCGGGCAATCGCGGTGAGGTAACGGGTCAGATCGGCCAGATGCGTGGCTCCGGTCTGGGTGACAAATCCGACGGGTGTCAGCGTGGCTAGTTGCGCTCTGATATCAGCGATCGCCTCCCGTTGTGCCGGCGGCGGACTGTCGGGCAGTGCCACTTCCACGTCCCGTAGAGCGCTCAGCACCTTGTCAACACGATCCAGGATCGCCGTGGCGGTCGACACCAGGTCGGTGCGAACCCGATGACGCAGCTGCTCGAATTCGACCCTGGTCCACACCGGTTCCGGAGCAAGCGTATCGACCGCGGCGTCGGCACAATCGTCCATTAGTGCCGCCAGCGACCCGTCGGGATTCGCGCCCAGCACTAGACGCCGACGCAGATCCAGACTCTTCTCAATCACTTTCACCGGCGACGGGATGCTGAGCCGCAGCAGACGCCGCAATCCCGGCCGCATCGCGACGTCACGCTCAGACTCGGTCGCGAACACACGGATATCTGCGGACCCGCCCGCATCAACCAAACCGGGATAGCCGCGCACACTGTGGCCACCGACGCGACTGCCGACCGTGCGGGGCAGCGCATCAAGATCCTCGGGCCAGTTGCGCAACCCACTGCGTTGAAGATCTCCGGCTACCGCGTCCGTTACCGCGCGGTTGGCCTGGCCGACGAGTTGAGTCTGCAGCGCATCAAGATCCTTTCCGCGGGCCACCCCGGTGCCATCGGGGCCCTCGACGGCGAAGGTCACCCGGAGATGTGCCGGTAACTTGTCGAGGTCGAATGCGGTGATCGGGACCAAAACGCCCGTGCGGCGGTGCAGTTCACGCTGAAGGGTCTCCAACAGCGACTCGCTCGTCGGGCCAAGATCGGTCAGTAGCGCACGCGCCGTGTCAGGCGCCGGAACGAAGTTGCGGCGCAAATCCTTCGGTAGCGATCGAATCAAGGCGGTGACGAGTTCCTCCCGCAGCGCCGGCACCTGCCAGCTGAACTGATCGCCACCCAGGCGGGCCAGGACTCCGACCGGGACGTGCACAGTGACTCCGTCGT
>CALQLM010000136.1 GCA_943331415.1 Bifidobacterium breve | reverse complement strand
GCCGGAACGCTGGGTGGCTCAAACTGACTTCACCAATGACGAAGCGGTGGGCTACCTCGGTGACCGGCTGGCCCGCCTGGGCGTCGAGGACGAGTTGCTCAAGCGTGGTGCCACCCCGGGCTGTGCTGTCACCATCGGTGATATGACCTTCGATTGGGAGCCGCAGACGCCTGCCGGGGTGGACGTCACCCCGACCGGCCGCGGTACCGATGCGCGGCTGGAGCGCAATGACCGGATCGGCGCAGCCGAACGCAAACAAGCCCGCCGGCATCGCCGTGAACAGGGAACCGAGGAGTGAGTGTGCACCGCGGTGCCATCCGCGCCGCACGCAGCATCGTCGTCAAGATCGGCACCACCGCACTGACCGACGATTCGGGGCTTTTCAACAGCGACCGCCTGGCGGCACTGGCAGACGCCATCGAGAGGCGGATGGAGTCCGGCTCTGATGTGGTGATCGTGTCCTCCGGGGCTATCGCCGCCGGTATCGAACCGTTGGGCCTAAACCGCCGCCCCACTGATCTGGCGACCAAGCAGGCCGCGGCCAGTGTTGGTCAGGTGGCCCTGGTCAATGCCTGGAGTGCGGCCTTCGGCCGGTACGGCCGGACTGTGGGACAGGTCCTGCTGACCGCGTACGACATCTCCCAACGCGTGCAGCACACCAATGCCGCGCGCACCCTGGATCGGTTGCGGGCGCTGCACGCCGTAGCGATCGTCAACGAGAACGACACCGTTGCCACCAATGAGATCCGGTTCGGTGACAATGACCGGCTCTCGGCCTTGGTGGCGCACCTGGTTGGTGCGGACGCGCTTGTGCTGCTCTCCGATATCGACGGGCTCTACGACGGCGATCCGCGCACATCGCCGAAAGACAAGCCAGCTCGGTTCATTGCCGAGGTCGTCGGGCCCGATGATCTCGCCGGGGTGATTGCCGGGCAGGGGAGTCGGCTGGGCACCGGGGGCATGGCCTCGAAGCTCTCCTCGGCGCTGTTGGCCGCCGACGCCGGGGTGCCGGTGTTGCTGGCCGCCGCCGCCGACGCCGCGGCGGCGCTAACCGACGCGTCGGTGGGGACCGTATTCGCCCCGAGGCAGACGCGGATGTCGTCGCGACGTTTCTGGGTACGTTATGCCGCCGAGGCGTCCGGGTCGCTGACTCTCGATCAGGGTGCGGTTCACGCGGTCGTCAAGCAACGACGCTCGTTGCTGCCAGCCGGGATCACCGGACTGTCCGGGAAATTCTTCGGTGGCGATGTTGTGGATTTGCTCGGACCCGACTCGGAATTGGTCGCCCGCGGCGTCGTGGCTTATGACGCCGGCGAATTGGCGACGATGATCGGGCGTTCGACATCGGAGCTGCCGCCTGAGGAGCGCCGTCCGGCCGTCCACGCCGATGATCTGGTGGCGATCTAGCGCCGTACGACTACGGTCGGCTACCGCGGGAGTTCCTCAGCCAGCAGCGTCAGCATCGGCGAGCAGCCCACCTCCACCTTCACCGTCGCCAGGTCGTCGCCGCGGGTGGGACCCCGATTGATGATCGCGACCGGCAGGTTTCGTGCGGCGGCGTGGCGCACGAAACGATAGCCGGAGAACACCGTGAGCGATGATCCCGCCACCAGGAGCGCGTCGGACTGCTCGACGAGTGAATAAGCCTGTTCCACAATCTCTTTGGCGACGGATTCGCCGAAGTACACGATATCGGGCTTGAGCATGCCGCTGCATGCCGGGCAATCGATGAACGTGAATGAGTCGGTGTCGGAAACGACAGCGTCGGCATCCGGGGCTACCGCCAGCCCGCCCACCCGCTGTGCGCGCTGGGTGAAGCCGGGATTGGCAGCTTCAAGCTGCTCGGCCAATGTCGCCCGGGACATTGTGTGTCCGCAGTCAAGACAGATCACCATTGCGTAGGTGCCGTGCAGGTTAATCACGGAGCGACTGCCGGCCTTGGTGTGCAGCAGATCGACGTTCTGGGTGATCACCCCCGTGACGACTCCGGAATGCTCAAGTGCGGCCAGCGCGCGGTGTCCGGCGTTCGGTTCGGTCTGGGCCATATGCCGCCAGCCCAGGTGGTTGCGTGCCCAATAGCGCCGCCGGTATTCCGTGCTCGAGGTGAACTGCCGGATCGTCATCGGGTTGGCCGGTGGTGAGTCCGGACCTCGGTAGTCGGGGATACCGGAGTCAGTGGAAATCCCCGCCCCGGTCAGCACCGCGACGCGCCGTCCGGCCAGCAGTGCCACGAGTTCCGGTGCGTGCATACCGCGAGGGTACTGACCGTACAGCCGACCGCCGCTGGTCACCTGGGTGGCGACAAGCCACAATGGGGTGTGGACTTTTATTCTGCCTATCGGCATGGATTCGTCCGGGTGGCCGCCTGTACGCACCGCACGGTGCTCGCGGACCCGGCTGCCAACGCCGAGTCGGTGCTGCGCATCGCGCGGTCCTGCCACGCCGAAGGCGTCGCCGTTGCGGTCTTTCCCGAGCTGACGCTGTCCGGGTACTCCCTCGAGGACATCCTGATGCAGGACAGCCTGCTCGATGCCGTCGAGGCGGGCGTGGCCGAGATCGTCGCGGCGTCGGCCGATCTATTGCCGGTCCTGGTGGTGGGCGCACCGTTGCGACACCTGCACCGGATTTACAACTGCGCCGTGGTGATCCACCGGGGCACGATTCTGGGCGTTGCGGTGAAGTCGTACCTGCCGACTTACCGGGAGTTCTATGAGCGCCGTCAGGCCGCGCCCGGTGACGATATGCGCGGGCTGATCCGGTTGTACGGACTCGACGTCGAGGTTCCGTTCGGACCCGATCTATTGTTCGATGCCGTCGATATTCCCGGCTTCGTGTTGCACGTCGAGATCTGTGAGGACATGTTCGTCCCGATTCCGCCTAGTGCGCAGGCCGCACTCGCCGGGGCGACGGTCCTGGCCAACCTGTCCGGCAGCCCGATCACCATCGGTCGCGCTGAAGACCGCAAGGTGCTCGCCCGTTCGGCGTCGGCGCGCTGCCTGGCGGCCTATGTCTACTCCGCTGCCGGGGAAGGCGAGTCGAGCACCGATCTGGCCTGGGACGGGCAGACGATGATCTACGAGAACGGCCGGTTGCTCGCGGAGTCCGAGCGGTTCGCCACAGGCGATCGCCGCTGTGTCGCCGACGTCGACCTGGATTTGCTTCGTGCCGAGCGGTTGCGAATGGGGACGTTCGATGACAACCGTCGCCATCACCAGGCGGAGCTGGAATCGTTCCGCCGCATCGGGTTCCGTCTCGCGCCGCCGAGCGGAGACATCGGTCTGCGACGTGAGGTTGAGCGTTTCCCCTTCGTTCCTCGTGACCCGGCGCGGCTGGAACAGGACTGTTACGAGGGTTACAACATTCAGGTTGCCGGGCTGGCTCAGCGACTGCGGGCACTGGACTATCCCAAAGTCGTCATTGGCGTCTCCGGCGGTTTGGATTCCACTCATGCACTCATCGTCGCTGCACGAGCGATGGACTCCGAATCCCGTCCGCGCAGCGATATCCTCGCGTTCACCCTGCCGGGTTTCGCCACCGGCGAGCATACGAAGAGCAACGCGATCCGATTGTCGAAGGCGCTCGGGGTGAGCTTCGCTGAGATCGATATTCGTCCGACCGCAGAGTTGATGCTCAGCGAGATCGGACACCCCTACGCGAGGGGCGAAGCGGTATACGACGTCACCTTCGAGAATGTTCAGGCGGGCCTGCGCACCGACTACCTGTTCCGCATCGCCAACCAGCGCGGCGGCATCGTGCTGGGCACAGGCGATCTCTCGGAGCTTGCCCTCGGTTGGTCGACCTACGGTGTGGGCGACCAGATGAGCCACTACAACGTCAACGGTGGCGTGCCGAAAACCTTGATCCAGCATCTGATCCGTTGGGTGATCGCGTCAGATGAGTTCGACGCCGAGGTGGCCGAGACCCTGCAGTCGGTACTCGACACCGAGATCACCCCCGAGTTGGTGCCTGCCGGCGAAGGTGAGCAGATTCAAAGCAGCGAGGCCACCGTCGGTCCGTACGCGCTCCAGGACTTCTCGCTGTTCTACGTGCTGCGCTACGGATTTCGGCCGGCCAAGATCGCGTTCCTCGCCTGGCACGCCTGGAGAGATGTCTACCCGCTGGCTGAGATCCGGAAGTGGCTGGCGGTCTTCGCCCGACGCTTCTACTCCTTCAGCCAGTTCAAGCGCTCGGCGATGCCCAATGGACCCAAGGTCTCCCACGGAGGATCGTTGTCGCCCCGCGGGGACTGGCGCGCACCGTCGGATATGCCAGCCACGGTGTGGCTGGAGGAGATCGAACGGGAAATTCCGTCTGGCTAGTCGGGTATCGAATACATCCCTGACAGCTGTGATAGTTTCCGGCTAATTATTTCCGGCGGAGGCTGGTGATCTTCCGTCCGCTGTGCTCGACGCGGGCTCGAAAGGACTGCCGGGAAGTGTCGACGTCGGGGGTGGCTCCGGTTCCGGAGCCTGCGATTCTGCGCAGGGTGGTGCTGTCAAGTCTGATCGGCACCGCGGTGGAGTATTACGACTTTGTTCTCTATGCGACGATGACGGCACTGGTGTTCGACAGGCTGTTTTTCTCCGCCCTCGATCCGGGACTGGCTTCTGTTGCCGCGTTTGCGGCATTTGCAGCCGGGTATGTTTCACGGCCTATTGGTGGAATCCTGTTCGGGCACTTCGGAGATCGACTGGGCCGGAAGCGAATGCTGGTCGTGACCATGACCATCATGGGCTTGGGAAGTTTCCTGATCGGGTTGCTACCCACCTACGAGACTGTCGGACTAGCGGCCCCCGCCATGCTGGTCGTCCTTCGAATTGTTCAGGGCATAGCGATCGGCGGCGAATGGGGTGGCGCGACCCTGATGGTCGCCGAGCACGCTGAAGCGGATTCCCGGGGGCGGTCGATCGGCCTCATGCAGATGGGGTCACCACTCGGGACATTGCTGTCCACGGGCGTGGTCGCCGCAGTGACCCTGCTCGGCGACGATGCCCTGATGTCGTGGGGGTGGCGGATCCCCTTTCT
>CALQLM010000135.1 GCA_943331415.1 Bifidobacterium breve | reverse complement strand
GGTGCGGATCACGGTCGTCGTCGCGATCCTCATCGCCATTGCGGCCACGGTGTTCCCGATCTCCAAACTCGAGGAGATGGTGAACGTCGGCACCCTGTTCGCCTTCGTCCTCGTCTCGGCCGGCGTCATCATCTTGCGCCGGACCCGGCCGGATCTGGATCGCGGCTTCCGGGCGCCGTTCGTTCCCGCGCTGCCCATCCTGTCGATCGCGGCATGTGTGTGGTTGATGCTCAACCTCACCGCGCTCACCTGGATCCGGTTTGTCATCCGGATGGCGCTCGGCATCGTGGTGTATGCGCTCTACGGACGGCGTCACTCGATTATTGGGCGGCGGCAGGCTACGGGGCCGTTGAACCGCACTGAAGCGGTCGAGATAACGTAGTGACCATGACTCTTACTGCCGATGTCCGCAATGGAATCGACTTCAAGGTGGCCGACCTGTCGTTGGCCGAGTACGGCCGCAAAGAGATCCGGCTGGCCGAACACGAGATGCCCGGACTGATGGCGCTGCGCCGCGAGTACGCCGATGTGCTGCCCCTCAAGGGCGCGCGCGTCTCGGGTTCGCTGCACATGACCATTCAGACCGCGGTGCTCATCGAGACCCTGGTGGCGCTGGGCGCCGAAGTGCGGTGGGCATCGTGCAACATCTTCTCCACCCAGGACCACGCTGCTGCCGCGACGGTTGTGGGTCCGCACGGAACGCCCGAAGAGCCGCAGGGCGTGCCGATCTTCGCCTGGAAGGGCGAGAGTCTTGAGGACTACTGGTGGGCGGCCGAGCAGATGCTCACCTGGCCGGGGGAGCCTGCGAACATGATCCTCGACGACGGCGGTGATGCCACCATGCTGGTGCTGCGCGGTGCCCAGTTCGAGAAGGCCGGCGTTGTTCCTCCCGGCGAGGAGGATGACTCCGCGGAGCACAAGGTATTCCTCGCTCTGCTGCGCGAGCGCTTCGAGACTGACAAGACCAAGTGGACGAAGATCGCCGCGGCGATCAAGGGCGTCACCGAGGAGACCACTACCGGCGTGCTGCGGCTCTATCAGTTCGCTGCTGCCGGCGAGTTGGCCTTCCCGGCCATCAACGTCAACGACTCGGTCACCAAGAGCAAGTTCGACAACAAGTACGGCACCCGGCACTCACTGATCGACGGCATCAACCGCGGCACCGATGTGCTCATCGGCGGCAAGGCCGCATTGGTCTGTGGCTACGGCGATGTCGGCAAGGGCTGCGCCGAGGCGCTCAAGGCGCAGGGCGCCCGCGTCGCGGTCACCGAGATCGACCCGATCAACGCGCTGCAGGCGATGATGGACGGCTTTGAGGTCAAGACTGTCGAGCAGGCCATCGGGTGGGCCGACATCGTGATCACCTCGACCGGTAACAAGGACATCATCACCCTGGATCACATGCGGGCCATGAAGCATCAGGCCATCCTGGGCAATATCGGCCACTTCGACAACGAGATCGATATGGCCGCGATCGAGCGTGACGCGAAGATCCGCCGGATCAATATCAAGCCCCAGGTCGACGAGTTCGTCTTCCCCGACGGACATTCGATCATCGTGCTGAGCGAGGGTCGCCTGCTCAACCTGGGCAACGCCACCGGCCACCCCTCATTCGTGATGAGCAACAGCTTCTCCAACCAGGTGATCGCCCAGATCGAGCTGTGGACCAAGAACAACGAGTACGACAACGAGGTCTACCGGCTGCCCAAGCATCTTGACGAGAAGGTGGCCAAGATCCACGTCGAGGCGCTCGGCGGCACACTGACCAAGCTCACCAAGGATCAGGCCGAGTACATCGGCGTCGACGTCGACGGCCCGTACAAGCCCGAGCACTACCGCTACTGAGCTATGGCACAACAGCTTCACAGCGGCAGCAACGACCTGGAGACGATCGTCTTCGAACGTCGAAGCATTCGCGGTTACAAGAATCAGGCCGTGCCGCGCGAGGTGTTGGAAGACGTCATCAGGATCGCCCAGCGGGCACCGTCGTCGATGAACACCCAGCCGTGGCATTTCCACGTGCTCACCGGCGAACCGCTCGAACGAGTCCGCAAGGGCAACACCGAGAAGATGATGGCGGGTTCGTCGATCGACCGTGAGATCACACTGAACCACGGGTACGAGGGTCCCCATCGTGACCGCCAGGTGGAGATCGCGGTCCAACTCTTCGAAGCCATGGGGATCGCGCGTGATGACAAGGACCGCCGCCAGGATTGGGTGATGCGGGGTTTCCGCCAGTTCGATGCGCCGGTGTCGGTCGTCATCACCGTCGACAAAGCCTTGGCCAATGACACCATCGCCCATTTCGATTGCGGTGCGGCGACCTATGGTCTGGTGCTGGCGGCCTGGTCGAAAGGCCTCGGCACCGTCATCAACGGCCAGGGCATCATGCAGTCCTCGGTGGTGCGCGAGAACGCTGACATTCCGGCCGATCAGGTCATCATGACCTGCGTGGCCATGGGATACCCCGACGAGGAATTCGTGGCCAACCACGTGCAATCACGGCGCTCCACTGACGATGCGGTCGCGTCGTTTGTGGGATTCGACTAGCGGTCAGGCGGCCCGGCGTGCTCACCGTGATCGAGGGACTCGACGGCGCGGGTAAGCGCACGCTGACACAAGGCCTGGAGCGGGAACTGCGCGCGCTCGGCCATTCGGTCACCACGATGGCCTTCCCGCGCTACGGCCAGTCGATCACCGCCGACCTGGCCAGCGAGGCACTGCACGGCCGGCACGGCGACCTGGCCGAGTCGGTCTACGCGATGGCGGTGCTGTTTGCCCTGGACCGGGCCGGCGCGAAAGACCAGATCGCCGGGGCGAGCCGCGACCACGACGTCGTCATCCTGGATCGCTACGTCGCCTCCAATGCCGCCTACAGCGCAGCCCGGTTGCATCAGGATGCCGACGGCGAGATGGTCGCGTGGGTGGGTGAACTGGAATACGGCCGGTTCGGCCTGCCGCGGCCGGACCACCAGATTCTGCTCAACGTGCCGGTTGAGTTGGCCGCCGAGCGGGCCGAGCGCCGCGCCGGACGGGAAGCCGATCGGGCCCGCGACGCCTATGAGCGCGACGCGGGGCTTCAACATCGCACCGGGGCGGTCTACGCGGAGCTGGCCGGGCGCGACTGGCACGGCCCCTGGACGGTGGTGGGCGCCGACGTCGACCCCGCCCGGCTGGCCGCCTCGCTGCTGGTCTAGCGGCGTGGGAGCCGGGGATAATCGCGATTCGGTGACACGATGGGCTCCATGAGGCAACGGATTCTGGTCATTGACGATGACCCCTCGCTGGCTGAGATGCTGACCATCGTTCTGCGCAATGAAGGTTTCGAGACCGCCGTGGTCGCCGATGGCTCCCAAGCCCTGACCGCAGTGCGGGAACTGCGACCCGACCTGGTGCTGCTCGATCTGATGCTGCCGGGCATGAACGGTATCGACGTGTGCCGGGTGCTGCGCTCGGATTCCGGCGTGCCGATCGTCATGCTGACCGCCAAGACCGACACCGTCGATGTGGTGCTGGGCCTGGAGTCCGGCGCCGATGACTACATCATGAAGCCGTTCAAGCCCAAGGAACTGGTGGCCAGGGTCCGCGCTCGGCTTCGGCGCAATGAGGACGAGCCCGCCGAGATGCTGTCTATCGCCGATATCGACATCGACGTGCCCGCCCACAAGGTGACCCGCGAGGGTGAGCAGATCTCCCTGACCCCGCTGGAGTTCGACCTTTTGGTGGCGTTGGCGCGCAAACCGCGACAGGTGTTTACTCGAGAGGTGCTGCTCGAACAGGTGTGGGGCTATCGCCACCCGGCCGACACCCGTCTGGTCACTGTTCATGTCCAGCGGTTGCGGGCCAAGGTCGAGAAGGACCCGGAGAACCCGCAGGTGGTCTTGACCGTTCGAGGAGTGGGTTACAAGGCCGGACCTCCGTGACCCATCCGGTCGACGCCGCATCGGAGGAGCCGCGGCAGTGACCCGGGCCTCGAAGCGGCGCTTTCGCGGCCCGCGGGGCCGGTCTGGCCCGCTGGTACGGGGCACGAGTGCGCTGAGTCGATCGGTGGCCATGATCTGGCGCCGGTCGCTACAACTGCGGGTGGTGGTCCTGACCCTGGGCCTGTCGGCCCTGGTCATCGTGATTCTCGGCTTCGTGCTGACCAGCCAGATCACCAATCGGGTGCTCGACGTCAAGGTCCGCGCCGCGACCGAGGAGATCGACCGGGCGCGTGTGGTCGTCAGCGGGATCGTCACCGGTGAAGAGGCGCGATCTCTGGACAGCAGTTTGCAGTTGGCCCGCACCACGCTGATCTCCAAGACCGGACAGACGTCCAACGCGGGACTGGCGGGTGCCTTCGACGCGGTGCTGATCGTGCCCGGTGACGGCCCCCGCGAGGCCACCGCCGCCGGCCCCGTGGACCAGATACCGCGCTCGCTGCGCGATTTCGTCAAGGCCGGGCAGGTGAGCTACCAATACGAAGCCGTGCGCACCGAGGGGTTCTCCGGTCCGGCGCTGTTGATCGGCACCCCGGCTCCGTCGCGGATCACCAACCTTGAGCTGTACTTGATCTTCCCGCTGTCCGGGGAGGAGAGCACCATCACGCTGGTGCGCGGAACCATCGCCACCGGCGGACTGGTGCTGTTGCTGCTGCTGGCCGGTATCGCACTGCTGGTCTCCCGGCAGGTGGTGCTGCCGGTGCGTTCGGCATCCCGGATCGCCGAGCGGTTCGCCGAGGGCCATCTGTCCGAGCGGATGCCGGTGCGCGGCGAGGACGATATGGCCCGGCTTGCGGTGTCATTCAACGATATGGCCGAAAGCCTGCAGCGCCAGATCAACACCCTCGAGGAGTTCGGCAACCTGCAGCGGCGGTTCACCTCCGATGTCAGCCATGAACTACGGACCCCGCTCACCACGGTGCGGATGGCCGCCGACCTGATCTACGAAAACAGTGACGAGCTTGACCCCGCGCTGCGCCGTTCGACCGAACTGTTGGTCAGCGAACTGGACCGGTTCGAAACCCTGCTCAACGATCTGCTGGAAATCTCCCGCC
>CALQLM010000134.1 GCA_943331415.1 Bifidobacterium breve | reverse complement strand
GGTGATACCGATGCCGAAGACCGGATCGACGAGCTGGCGCCCAATGACCAGACTCCCAATGAACAGACACCCAGTGAGCCGGCCTGACATGGGAACGCTTGCGCAACAGCATGATTGCCTGCTGCTGGACTTAGATGGCACGGTGTTCCGCGGCCACGCGCCGACCCCCGGGGCGGTTGAGACGCTGCAGAGTGTGCCGTGCCGGTCACTGTTCGTCACCAATAACGCCTCCCGCTCGGCCGATGAGGTCGCTGCGCATCTGGGTGAACTCGGTTTCACCGCCACTCCCGACCAGGTGGTGACCAGTGCGCAGAGTGCGGCCCGCATGCTGGCCGAGCGACTGCCGGCCGGGGCGAAGGTGCTCGTCGTCGGAACCGAGGCATTGGCCGCGGAGGTCGAGGCCAGAGGGCTGGCGCCGGTGCGACTGTTCTCCGACGAACCCGTCGCTGTCATCCAAGGCCTCTCGATGAGTCTTGGCTGGCCCGAACTGGCCGAAGCGGCCTTGGCGATCCGGGCGGGGGCGCTATGGGTGACGGCCAACCTCGATGTGACCCTGCCCACTGAGCGTGGTCTGGTGCCCGGTAATGGATCGATGGTCGCCGCCCTGCGAGCAGCAACCGGCACTGCACCACTGGTGGCCGGCAAGCCGGCCCCGGCGCTGATGCAGGATGCGCTGGCGCGCGGGCGCTTTCATACCCCGCTGGTGGTCGGGGACCGGCTCGATACCGATATCGCCGGTGCCAATGCGTCCGCACTGCCGAGCCTGATGGTGCTCACCGGAGTCAGCACCGCCGGTGATGCCCTCGCTGCCGCGGCGGATCACCGTCCCACCTATATCGGAGAAGATCTGCGGGCGCTCAACACCGAGGTGGACACACTGCGGGTCGCTGCGCATCCGGCGTGGCGGACCGAGGTCGGCCCGGATGCGGTGACCGTCACCGCGACCGGAGCGGATCCCGGTGACGATGATCTGTCCGTGGTGCGGGCCACCGCCAGGGCGCTCTGGGATGTCACCGGCACAGGAGACCGGTTGAGCGTGCGGGCCGGCGATGACACCGCCCGCGCCGCACTGGAACGTTGGTCGCTGCTGACGCCGGACGATCGGCTAGCGTGAGCGGTGATATGAACACCGATCCGCAGCAGATCCGCGCTCAGGTCGACGCCGTGCTGGCCGACCTGCCCCTGCTCGACCTCGACTTCCAGGCCAACACGGAAACCGAAGTAGCCGATATCGACGCCGTCGGGCGCCGTCTTGAGGAAGCGCACCAGATCCTGGTCGACGCGCTGGAATCGGTCGAGAAGGGCTGAGCTGCGCATGACGCGGCGTGCCCGGGTTGATGCCGAACTGGTCCGTCGCGGGCTGGCTCGTTCGCGGCAGCAGGCGGCCGAACTCATCGGCGCCGGCCGGGTCACCATCAACGGCATGCCTGCGGCCAAACCGGCAACGGCGGTCGAGGTGACGGCCGCACTTGCCGTCGAGGGCACTGATGAGCGGACCTGGGTATCCCGCGGTGCACACAAGCTGATCGGCGCCCTCGATGATTTCGGCATCGATGTCACCGGTAGGCGGTGTCTGGACGCGGGTGCATCCACCGGAGGCTTCACCGAAGTGCTGCTGGACCGCGGGGCGGTCGAGGTGGTCGCGGTGGATGTGGGCTACGGCCAACTCGCATGGTCACTGCGCTCGGATGCCCGGGTGCGGGTGATCGAGCGCACCAACGTCCGCGAACTGACCCCGGACGCCATCGGCGGGACAGTTGATCTGGTGGTCGCGGACCTGTCGTTCATTTCTTTGTCCACAGTGCTGCCGGCGTTGACTGCATGCGCGGCCCCGCACGCCGATATCGTTCCCATGGTGAAGCCGCAGTTCGAGGTCGGGCGCAATCAGGTCGGCCCGGGTGGTGTCGTGAGCGATCCGCAGTTGCGGGCCGCCGCAGTACTGGGCGTGGCACACCGGGCCGCCGGCCTGGGCTGGCAGACCGTGGGCGTCACCGCCAGCCCATTGCCGGGCCCGTCCGGCAATGTGGAGTACTTCCTGTGTCTTCGTTCCCAGAAGGTTGGTGCCCACACTGATGGTGCCCTCGACGGTGATGCCCTGGACACCGAGGTGCGTCGTGCCATCGCGGAGGGGCCCCAATGACTGACAGGACTGTCCTGCTGGTCGTCAACCCCGGCCGCGACGAAGCCAACGAGACTGCCCGCAAAATCGAAAAAGCGTTGGAAGCCAATGGAATCAACCTGCGGGTGCTGGCGACCGAGGCGATCGACCTTGAAGCCGGCGTCGATGTGGTGGATGGCGATACGCACGCTGCCGACGGCTGCGAACTTGTCCTGGTACTCGGTGGGGACGGAACCTTCCTGCGGGCCGCCGAACTCGCCCGCAATGCCGAAATCCCGGTCCTGGGAATCAATCTCGGCCGGATCGGCTTCCTGGCCGAGGCCGAAGCCGAGGCTATCGACAGCATTCTCGAACACGTCGTCGCGCGGGACTATCGGGTTGAGAACCGGATGGCCCTCGATGTGGTGGTCAGCCTCGGCGGTGAGGTGCTCTCCCGCGGCTGGGCGCTCAACGAGGCGAGTCTGGAGAAGGGCGGGCATCAGGGCGTGCTCGGTGTGATGGTCGCCATCGACGGCCGACCGGTGTCGGCATTCGGTTGCGATGGTGTGCTGGTGTCGAGCCCGACGGGGTCGACGGCCTATGCGTTCTCCTCGGGCGGGCCGGTGGTGTGGCCGGATCTGGAGGCCATCATCGTGGTGCCCAACAACGCCCACGCTCTGTTCGCCCGGCCGATGGTCACTAATCCCAATGCGGTGATCACCGTCGACGTCGACGCTGACAACCCGGATGCCGTGGTGCTCTGCGACGGCCGGCGGGAAGCGGCGGTGCCGGCCGGCGCGCGGTTACAGGTGACCAAGTGCCAGACTCCGCTGAAGTGGGTGCGGCTGGACAGCGCGCCGTTCACCGACCGGCTGGTGCGCAAATTCCGGCTGCCGGTGACGAGCTGGCGCGAGCAGTAGATGCTGGCCGAGATCCGGATCGACGCACTGGGCGCGATCAGCGCGGCCACCGCCGAGTTCGACCGCGGACTGACCGTCCTGACCGGTGAGACCGGGACTGGCAAGACCATGGTGGTGACCGGCCTGCACCTGCTGGGCGGGGCGCGGGCGGATGCCACCCGGGTGCGTTCGGGTGCCGCCCGTGCGGTGGTGGAGGGCCGGTTCAGCACCGCGGACCTCGACCCCGCCACGGCCGCGGCGATCGACGAGATCCTGGATTCCTCAGGCAGCGATCGCGATGACGACGGCAGCATCATCGCGCTGCGTTCGGTCGGCCGCGACGGCCCGTCGCGGGCCTATCTCGGCGGTCGCAGCGTGCCGGCGAAGACGCTGACCACGTTCACCACCGGACTGCTGACACTGCACGGTCAAAATGATCAGCTCCGGCTGATGCGTCCGGACGAGCAGCGCGGTGCTCTCGATCGGTATGCCGGTGTCGCCGCGTTGGTCGAGCGCTACCGCAAACTGCGCGATGAGTGGCTGATCGCGCGGCGCGACCTGGTCGACCGCACCAACCGGGCGCGCGAGATGGCCCAGGAGGCCGACCGGTTGAAGTTCGCGCTCACCGAGATCTCTGGCGTCGATCCGCGTCCCGGTGAAGATGTGTCGCTGGTCGCCGAGATCCGCCGACTCTCCGAACTAGACTCCGTTCGGGAAGCCGCATCGGGCGCACGCGCCGCGCTGTCCGGGGCCGAGGAGGACGCCCTCGACCGCCAAACTCGTTCCGCCACCGACATTATTGACCACGCGATCACGCTGCTGGCCTCATCGGAGGACACCGCGTTGGCCGCCCTGGGTCATCAGCTCACCGATGTGCTCACCGTGGTCGGTGAGGTCGGTCGTGAGCTCGGTGACTTTCTGGCCGCACTGCCCACCGATGCCAGCGCACTGGAAACCAAGCTGGCCCGTCAGGGCGAACTGCGCACCCTGATCCGCAAGTACGCCGCCGATGTCGACGGCGTGCTGAGTTGGGCCGCAGAGTCGCGGCAGCGGTTGGCCGCACTCGATGTCTCCGAAGAGGCGCTGAGTGGTTTGGCCCGCCGGGTGGATGATCTCGCCAACGAGGTCGCCACCTGTGCGGTGGAGCTGTCAACCAAGCGGACGAAAGCGGCCAAGGGACTGGCCAAGGCTGTCACCGCAGAACTGGCCGGACTGGCCATGGCCGATGCCGCCCTGACCGTCGCGGTGGCTCGCCAGCCGGTGCGAGACGATGACAGCGCTCCGCTGCGGCTGCCGTCCGGGGAACTGACGCATGCCGGTGTCGACGGGGTGGACGTGGTGGAGTTCGGCTTCACCGCGCACCGCGGCGCTCAGGGCGCCGACTCGGTGCTGCCGTTGAACAAGAGTGCGTCGGGCGGCGAGCTGTCCCGGGTGATGTTGGCACTCGAGGTGGTGCTGGCCGCCTCCGCCGAGGGCACCACCATGGTGTTCGACGAGATCGACGCCGGAGTGGGCGGTCGGGCCGCGGTACAGATCGGGCGTCGGCTGGCCCGGCTGGCCCGAACCCACCAGGTCATTGTCGTCACCCACCTGCCGCAGGTGGCGGCCTACGCCGATACCCACCTGGTCGTCGACACCGGGGCGAGTGAGGGTGGCGCGGCCAGCGAGGTGCGCCGCCTCAGTGATGAGGATCGGGTGGCTGAGCTGGCCCGGATGCTGGCCGGTCTGGGGGAATCCGATACCGGCCGGGCGCACGCCCGGGAACTGCTCGCCGCGGCCCAGCAGGACCGGGTCGCGCCGTAGGCGCCGAGTCCGCCGGGCTGCGTTACCGCTGTGACAGGATGTAACTTCTGGGGCTGATGTTACGGCGCGCCTACCCGCTTCCTGCGCCACATCCAGCCAAAATCAGGCGCATGAAGATGTCAGCGCTGCTCTCGCGTCATGCCACTGCTCGGCCCGGCGTCACCGGGACCGCTCGGGTTGATCGCGATACCGACCGCCTGCTCCGCCGCGTCGGCGCCGGCGATATCGCCGTCCTCGACATTCTCGACCTCGACCGGGTGACCGCTGATGCGCTCGTCGCGGCCGGTGTCGTGG
>CALQLM010000133.1 GCA_943331415.1 Bifidobacterium breve | reverse complement strand
TGCGGTGGCCGCCAGCCGCGCCTCGGCCACGGTGCAGCCGAGGATCTGATCACCTTGGATCGCCGGAGCCATATCGGCCAGCAGCAGCACGAACTGCGCACCGTCGTCAGCGATGGCGCAGTGATAGCAGCGGGGGAGAGGCACCGCGACGGTATCCGCGACCTCGGTATAGAAGGCATGTTCGGAGCGGTAGCTCAGGGCAACCCGATCGCGGACCGCCTCGTCCTGCGCAGGCAGTTTGACGACAAAAGACTCCGGCAGTCCGGCGTCGGCGGTGCGGTATCGAACCGCGACCCGATACGTCGCGCCGGTCTGACCGGTTCCGATCGCGCTGACCGCGACGCTGTCGATTTCGGCCCGGTGCCCACCTGCCCGCAATACCGCCGCCAGCCATGGCGCCGTCACCTGCTCCGGGCCAGCCGGAATCGCGATCTGTTCACCGGAGCCCATGGCGGCGATTAGAACACGTTCCAGTGCGTGGTCGCGGCCGAACCACCGCGCTACGATTTGCCGTCATGGCCAGACGCAGGTTCGTCGACCTATCTGTTTCGTTGCAGGCCGGGATCGCCTCCGACCCACCCGGGCATCTGCCCGAGATCGACTACTACGACCACCGGCAGACTGCCGCCGAGGTGGTGTCGTTCTTCCCCGGTGCCACCATCGGAGATCTCCCCGACGGGGAGGGCTGGGCGATTGAACGGGTGCGGATCACCACCCATAACGGAACTCACCTCGATGCGCCGTATCACTACGCCTCAACGATGGACGGGGGCAAGCGGGCGATCACGATCGACGAGGTGCCACTCGAATGGTGCCTGCAACCCGCGGTGAAGTTGGACTTCCGGCACTTCGCGGACGGATACGTGGTGACCGCCGCCGATGTCGAGCAGGAACTGAACCGGATCGGCCACACCCTGTCGGCGTTGGAGATCGTGCTGGTAAACACCAGTGCCGGAACGCATTACGGCCAGCCTGACTACGTCGGCAAGGGCTGCGGTATGGGCCGAGAGGCGACGCTGTACCTCCTGGAACGCGGTGTGCGGCTCACCGGAACCGACGCATGGAGTTGGGACGCGCCCTTCTCCTATACCGCGCAGCGCTACGCGCGAAACCATGACCCGTCGATCATCTGGGAGGGCCATCGCGCGGGACGCGATATCGGCTACTGCCACATCGAGAAACTGCACAATCTCGAGTCACTGCCGGCTGCGGGTTTCGAAGTCTCCTGTTTTCCGGTGAAGATTCACGCCGCATCAGCGGGTTGGACCCGCGCGGTGGCCATCTTCGATGACGGTGAGTGAGACGCCGCGCCGCGCGCCCGTTGACGAAATTGCGTCGGCTCGCGACGCAACTGGGGTTCCGCCGCGACCGGCACCGGGGGTGCCGTCGATGCCGGCCGCACCGGCTTGGCGGTCACGTTCCCGCGACGCACGGTCGCCGACGACACCGACCGGGCCTCGATCCGGGCCGGCTCGGGCACCGTGAACAACGCGCGTAGCGCGACCCCGCCCTCGGCGACAGCCGCACCGAGGTCCGCGGCCAAAGTGGCCACGTCGATGTTCGGGAACAACCCGGCACGAACGACCTGTCCCGCCGGCGCGGTCCGGTCATAGCCGAGTTCGACGAGCACCCGCAGTACTGGTTCCACGATGTCGGTCAGCGGCCCCAGGCCGATCCACCGCAGCGGATACAGCATGGGCAGATGTTCCGACTTCACGGTGTAGTAGGTGGTGTCGCCGTACTGCTCAACCACGGTGCCGGGAATGTAGTCCGGGCTGGCCGGGTCCAGCGACACCGTCGGGATCAGAGTCCGCACCGGAGGATTGATCGAGTCCGGCAGATACCAGTGGTTCATCAGTCCGAACAGCGCATTGATATCGGCCAGCAGGTTGATCGGGTAGGTGGGGAAATCCGCCCACATCTCGTACTGCCGCGCGATGTCGTAGGTGGCGAACCCGGTATCGGTCGGAGTGGCGGTCAGCTCGGTCCACGGGGTAAGAAGTCGCGCAAGGTTCGGAAATCTGGCCAGGAAACCCCCGTTGGGGCGAAATGGGTTGCCCGCCATGACAAACGCGACCGGCGGCACGTCGGTGCTATCAGCGTACTCGGTAGCCAGGGTGCGTTTCTCCACCGAGGCGATGATCGCGCTCTGGGAGTAGCCGAATACCGCCGATGGTGCCGCGGGATCCTGCTGCAGGTTCTGGGAAACCTGCGTGTGCAGCAGATCATGACCGACTTTGATCGAGTCGTTGAACGTCAGGCTGAACAGACCCGTGACGGGCCAGAACTGCTCGGGAGTATCCATCGCCGTGCCGTCGTACCCGGAACCGATGACCGGATGGATGAATTCCTGCATCACCTGGCTGATCCAGTCCGCAGTAACGACCGGTTCGAAAGTCCCATTCATAATCAAAGCGGCCTGGGACGCCAGCAGGGTGATGCCGTCGGGATATCCGAACCACACCTTCTCTGCTGCGCCCGTACCCGCCGGTCCCACCGGGGCGACGATCACCTGGGTCGTGGCGATCGCTGCCACAGCAAGGGCTTGGATGCGACGCCGGACGCGGACCACGAACGCTCCCCAATACCCGGCTCCCAGGAACACCGGCGGTCTCATGATGGACATCCCGGCTCAGACCCCAGAGCCGCTCCGAATTGTCCACCTAGTTATCTACAGCAGCCTGAATCTAGCAAGCTGGCAGCAGAAATCGGGATCCTATAGCCATATCGTGACCGTTGGCCCGAACTACGAGGTCTGGCGGTCAGTTGGCCATGGGTAGCGGGCACGCGCCGTTGACGACTAACGGCAGGTTGATCGAATCCACCTGCAGCACACCGCCGGCGTCATTGTTTCCGCGGGCCACGATGCACTTGCCCTCAACGATGGCGTCAGTCTTCACCTGGTGCCGATCGGCGAAGAGGGTCAGGTCGTTGGTCTCGACGGTGGTGTTGATTTTGCTTCCGTCGGCACCGTCTGTCGTGAGGGCGATCGTGGTCCCGGTGACGGAATCGACTGTGCCCCGGAAGCCGCCCAACGGACCGCGCGGAAACCCGCCGTTGTCCTGGGCATTGGTCTTCTTGCACTCGCTGTTCTTGTTGACGCCGACGACGACCGCGTCGGCGACAACGGTGCCGCCCTCGGCTCCGCTCGCGGGCCGGACGGTGACACAGGCGCCGGCGGTGATGTCAGACAGTTTCGCCGGCGTCAACTCCCACACCCTGGTCGAGTCGGACAAGGCGATCGACGCCGCACCCTTCGGTGAGCTCACCTCGACCCGCGGGCCCGACACCGATGCGATCGACCCGCCCACTTCCAGTCTGCCGTCGACCTTGACCGGGGTCTCGGTCGCCGGTGCGGCGACGGACGTCGAGGTCGCGGGGGGCGCGGATTCACTCGACGAACTCTTGATGGAGGATCCGCACGCGACGGTGGACAACGCGGTGATACCGATGATTGCCAGCACCGAGAACTGTGCTGCGGACGTTTTCTGCATGGTGGCTCCTGAGCGACGTTGGTGAGCTGACACTAGTTGGCGTATTCGATACCCGCTGTGCGCTTGGTTGAACACCGGGCGAACTCTCGGGGAGGCCCAGACCCGGCCGCCGGCCGGGGAATCCATCACCGGCGGCCCGGGGTGATCACTGTCGTCACTTGTGTGGGCGAAGGGGGACTTGAACCCCCACGTCCCGAAGGACACTGGCACCTGAAGCCAGCGCGTCTGCCATTCCGCCACTCGCCCAAAACAACCGGGGGAGCGTATCACGGTGCAGGTGGTGACCCCCAACGCGCGGCGGGGCGCTGCGGGCGGCCCCGGGTCTCCGCGGTATGGGCCCTGAGCTGCGGTAATGGCGCACTCGGCGTGCGGTTGGTGACCAGGCGGTGGCCCCGGCCGATACCATGACCGATACGGTTCAGGGCCGCCACGGGGCGGCCATCTCAAGGCGAGGGCGGTCCGATGGGTAACCAGGAGGGTCTGGTTCGACGCATCGAGCGCAAACTCGAGGACAGCGTGGGTGATGCGTTCGCCCGGGTTTTCGGCGGATCGATCGTGCCCCAGGAAGTCGAGGCCCTGCTGCACCGGGAGGCTTCCGACGGGGTGCAGAAGCTACCCGGCGAGGTGTTCTTGGCTCCCAACGACTATGTCATTACCCTCAGTGTGTCCGATTTTCAGAAGATCAGTGCTGACCGGGAACTGACCGCGGAAGCCTTCGCCAAGCACCTGACGGGATATATTCAGGAGCAGGGGTGGCAAACCTATGGAGAAGTGGTCCTGCGCTTTGAGCAGTCCGAGAGCCTGCACACCGGCCAGTACCGCGGCCGAGCCGTCGTCAACCCCGACGCCGACGCCCGCCCGACAACCTGCCCACCCGCAACTGCAGAACCGAACCATGCGTCCACCGCAGAACCAGGAGTGCCAGCGATGACCGACAACCAGTACCGCGGCGGCCAAAGCCAGGGACGTCCCGGCGACGAGCAATACGACGATCAATACGGGCGCCCCCAGGAGGACCCGCGCGCGGCCGCACCCGAGCCGCAGCGGCCGCCGTACCCGCCGGAGCAGGGGTACGTGCCGACCTACGAGCAGGGGTACCCGCCTCGGCAGGGCTACCCCGAGCAGGGCGGATACCCCGAACAGGGTTACGGCCAGGGCTACGAGCAGCGTCCGCCCGCCGGCTACGGAGCCCCGGGTTATGACCAGGGTTACCGTCCCGCGCCGCCACCCGGCTACGGGCCGCCGCAGTATGGGCCACCGCCCGGCGGTGGATATGGGCCTCCGGCCGCCGACTACGACTACGGTCGCCCCCCGGCCGGACGTCAGGACGACCCCGGCTATGGGCGCTACGAGCAGCCCCGGCCGCCGTACCCCGAGCAGCCCGGCTATCCGCAGCCTGGCTACGGAGCGCCCTACGGCCGACCCGAATACGGTCAGCCCGAGTACGGTCAGCCCGAATACGGTCAGCCCGAGTACGGCCGCTACGACCAGGGCGGTTACCCGCCCCCGCCGCCGGCACCGGATTACGACTACGGCCAACAGGGGCAGGGCCAACAGGGCCAGGCCGGTTACGGCGGCTACGCTCCGCCGGCCCCGCCGGAGTACCCGGCAGCCGGACCGGCC
>CALQLM010000132.1 GCA_943331415.1 Bifidobacterium breve | reverse complement strand
GGTCGTATTGCACTCGATGTGGTCAATGCCGAGGAGATTGATCGGGTACTCGGTCAGGTGTTGGAGGCCGCCAACAATGATTTCAACACCCTGCTGGAACTCGGGTTCGCCTCATCCATCCGCAAGGAATGGGCCTGGCGGGTGTTGCGGGGCGAATCGTTGAAAAACCTGAAGGCCTTCGAGCATCTGATCGACGACGATCCGGCCCCGTGAGATGATTTCGGCCATGGCTGAGTCCACGCTTATTCTGCTGCGCCACGGTCAGAGCCAGTGGAACGCCAGCAACCAGTTCACTGGCTGGGTCGATGTCGATCTGACCGAACAGGGCCGGACCGAGGCGGTGCGGGCCGGCGAGTTGATCGCCGCCGGCGACCGTCAGCCCGATGTCGTCTACACCTCACTGCTGCGCCGCGCGATCACCACCGCCCATCTGGCACTGGATGCGGCCGACCGGCTATGGATTCCGGTGCAACGCAATTGGCGTCTCAATGAACGCCATTACGGTGCGCTTCAGGGCCTGGACAAAGCCGAGACCAAGGCTCGTTACGGCGACGAACAGTTCATGATGTGGCGGCGAAGCTATGACACTCCTCCGCCGCCGATCGAGAAGGGCAGCAAGTACAGCCAGGATGCCGACCCCCGGTATGCCGATATCGGCGGCGGCCCGCTGACTGAGTGCCTGGCTGACGTGGTGGCTCGATTCGCGCCGTATTACGAACAGACCATCGCCCCCGACCTCAAGGCCGGAAAGACAGTGCTGATCGTCGCGCACGGCAACTCGCTTCGGGCATTGGTCAAGTACCTCGATGGCATGTCCGACGAGGATGTTGTCGGGTTGAATATCCCGACCGGGATCCCGTTGCGCTACGACCTCGACGGCGAGGGTAAGCCCCTGGCGATCGGGGGAACCTACCTCGACCCCGAGGCGGCTGCCGCCGGTGCGGCCGCCGTCGCCAACCAGGGTGCCAAATAGAACATTCGGTTAACAACTGTCGAACTCCCGGCCTGGGAATTGTGACGTTGTTCGGTTCGGCCGCATGGTGTTTCCGTGACGTTCGCCCGATGCGTACGCTTTGGGCGTGAGCGTTGGTGCGGTGGCACTCTGGGTCATCGTCGCAGGGTCGGGGGGACTCGCTCTGGGATGGGCGATCAGCGCCGCCCTGAGGTCGCGGCGCCGCGACCTGAGCCCGCAGCGCATCGGGTCCGAGGCGCCGATGACTGTTTTTGATGTGCTCGAGCGTGCCGTGTCCACCGCGCCGATCGGTGTGGTCGTGGTTGGCACGTCCCGCGATATCGTGATCAGCAATCAGCGCGCGACCGAGCTTGGTCTTGTTCGGGAACGCGTTCTCGACGACCGGGTGTGGGCCGCCGCGCAGCGGACACTGGTCACCGATGCCGATGTCGATATCGACCTGTTGGCCCCGGGCGGCGTTCCCGCCGGCCGTCGAGGACTGTCGGTTCACGGCCATGTTCGACTGCTGAGTGCCCAGCATCCCCGGCTCGCAGTTGTCTATCTCGACGACCAGTCCGAACTGGCCCGCATGGAGGCCAGCCGTCGTGACTTCGTCGCCAACGTCAGCCATGAGCTGAAGACCCCGGTGGCGGCGATGGGCGTTCTCGCTGAAGCGCTCCTGGAGTCCACCGATGATCCCGAGACCGCGCGGAGGTTCGGACAGAAACTGCTCGCCGAATCACGGCGACTCGCCAGCATGATCGGCGAGCTCATTGAACTTTCCCGACTGCAGGGTGCCGAACGACTTCCTGATCTGGTGATGGTCGATGTTGATACCGTTGTCCAGGAAGCGATTTCGCGCTATAAAGTGGCCGCGGACACCGCCGATATCACGGTGAGTACCGACGAACCGACCGGATTCGAGGTTCTCGGGGATCAACCGCTGCTCGTCACTGCGGTCGCCAACCTCATCTCCAACGCTATCGCGTACTCGCCGGACGGCTCGACGGTGTCGATCAGTCGGCGGCGGCGGCACAACGATATCGAGATTGCCGTTACCGACCGCGGCATCGGTATCGCGATGGCCGACCAGGAGCGGGTGTTCGAGCGCTTCTTCCGGGTGGACAAAGCACGCTCCCGGTCGACCGGGGGCACCGGTCTCGGGCTGGCAATCGTCAAGCACGTCGCCGCCAACCACAACGGCAGCATCCGGTTGTGGAGTAGGCCCGGTACCGGGTCGACGTTCACCCTGTCGATTCCCGCTTTTCACGACGATGTTGAGAATGCCGGCGGTCACGTCGGCGAAGAGGAGGCCTGAGTGATCCGCGTGCTGATCGTCGAGGATGAAGAGTCGCTGGCCGATCCGCTGGCCTACCTGCTCCGCAAGGAAGGGTTCCAGGCCACGGTGGCGGTCGACGGACCTGCGGCGCTGGCCGAGTTCGAGCGGTCCGGCGCTGACATCGTGTTGCTCGATCTGATGCTTCCCGGGATGAGCGGCACCGATGTGTGCCGGCAACTCCGGGCGCGCTCCAGCGTCCCGGTGATCATGTTGACCGCTCGCGACAGCGAAATCGACAAGGTGCTCGGACTCGAACTCGGGGCCGACGACTACGTCACCAAGCCATATTCCGCCCGCGAGCTGATCGCCCGGATCCGGGCGGTATTGCGCCGTGGTGTCGATGCTGAAGAAGTCGGTTACGGTGAAGCCCTGCTGGAGTCCGGACCGGTCCGTATGGACGTCGAGCGCCATGTCGTCAGCGTGCATGGCGATCCGATCGCACTGCCGCTCAAAGAGTTCGACCTGCTGGAATACCTCTTACGGAACAAGGGTCGGGTGCTCACTCGTGGTCAGCTGATCGACCGGGTGTGGGGTGCGGATTACGTGGGCGACACCAAGACTCTCGATGTACACGTAAAGAGGCTGCGGTCCAAGATCGAGGCCGATCCCGCCAACCCGGTTCGCCTGATCACCGTGCGTGGCCTGGGCTACAAGCTGGAGGGCTAGCCGGCTAGCGCTCGGCAGCCCTGGTCGCCGGATGTATGGCGATCAGCGGAAAACCGCTGCGCCGCTTGCACATCGCGGCCATCTCCGCGTAGGCCTTTTCGCCCAGCAACTCGATGAGCTCGGCGGCAAGGGACTTCCATACCGGTTCCTTGCCAACGTGCGCGGCCGGGTCGCCAGTGCAGTACCAGTGCAGATCCTCCCCGCCTTCGCCCCATCCGCGGCGGCCATACTCGGTGATCGTCGTCTTGAGGATGTCGGTGCCGTCGGGCCGGGTGATCCACTCCTGGCTGCGCCGGATCGGCAATTGCCAGCACACCTCCGGCTTCATCGTCAGCGGCTCCACGCCAAGCTTGAGCGCCTTGCTGTGCAGCGCGCAGCCGATACCACCTTCGAAGCCGGGTCGGTTCAGAAAGATGCAGGCGCCCTTGTGCTTTCGGGTTCGAAGATTGGGCTCGTCCTCGTAGGAGTCCATCTCCAGGTAGCCCTTACGGCCCATGCCCTTGTCGTAAAACTGCCAGTCGGCCTCGGTCAGCTTCGCCACGGCGGCATCGAGCTTCGCGCGGTCGTCATCGTCGGACAGAAACGCCCCATGTGAACAACACCCGTCGTCGGGGCGGCCCTCCACCGTGCCCTGGCAGGCCGGCGTGCCGTAAACGCACGTCCAGTGCGACAGCAGCCAGGTCAGGTCGGCGGCGATGAGATGCTCGTTATTGGCCGGGTCATAGAACTCCACCCACTCGCGGGGGAAGTCCAAGTCGACTTCGCCGGGGTGCTTGCGTGTCACGACAACAAACGTTAGACGATCATCGTTCGCGCCACCTCCCGAAGGTTGGTGTTGCGGCCCGCTAGGTTGGACGGGTGCGATTGGGTGTGCTCGACGTGGGCAGCAATACGGTTCACCTATTGGTGGTGGATGCGCACCGAGGTGGGCATCCGACCCCCATGAGCTCGACCAAGTCCTCCCTGCGCCTCGCCGAGGCGATCGACGATTCCGGCAGGCTCACCCGTCGGGGTGCCGACAAGCTGGTTGACACCGTCGATGAGTTCGCGAAAATCGCCGCCAGCTCCGGGTGTGCGGAGCTGATGGCATTTGCGACGTCGGCCGTGCGTGATGCCAAGAACTCCGAGGAGGTGCTGGCCCGGGTGCGGTCGCAGACCGGGGTTGACCTCCAGGTCCTCACCGGCGTCGACGAGTCGCGGTTGACCTTCCTGGCGGTGCGCCGCTGGTACGGCTGGAGTGCGGGCCGCATCATCAACCTCGATATCGGCGGTGGCTCCCTTGAGCTGTCCACCGGTGTGGACGAGGCGCCCGATGTTGCGTTATCGCTGCCGTTGGGCGCGGGTCGGCTGACCAGGGAGTGGCTGCCCGACGATCCGCCGGGCCGACGCCGGGTCCAGATGCTGCGCGACTGGCTCGATACCGAGCTGACACAGGCCGGGAAGACGGTGCTGGAGGCGGGTGCCCCTGACCTAGCGGTAGGGAGTTCGAAGACATTCCGGTCGCTGGCCCCCCTGACCGGGGCCGCGCCGTCGGCCGCCGGTCCGCGGGCCAAGCGAACCCTCACGGCCAACGGACTTCGCCAGCTCATAGCCTTCATCTCTAGGATGACCACGGCAGACCGTGCCGAGTTGGAAGGGGTGAGTGCCGAGCGGGCGCCGCAGATCGTGGCGGGCGCCCTGGTGGCGGAGGCGAGTATGCGAGCAATGTCATTGGAATCGGTCGACATCTGCCCTTGGGCGCTGCGCGAGGGTGTCATTCTGCGCCGACTCGACAGCGAAGCCGATGGAACCGCTTTGGTGGAAGCCGACGTACGGGATGCTGGGGGTCGGCGGGATTCCGGGCGATCGAGAGGCGAGACACGATGAGCCCATCAGACGACAGCACCCGGCCGATCTCGGTGGCCGAGTTGCTGGCCCGCAATGGAACCATCGGTGCGCCACCGGCCGGCGGTCGACGGCGGCGCCGGCGCGGTAACAGCCAGGCTGTGACGGTGGCGGAACTGACCGGTGAGATCCCGATCATCCGCCCCGAGCAGATTGCGGTCGCTGAGGTCGCCGACGAGGCCGTCGAAGAAGTGGTCGACGAGGCCGTCGAAGAAGTGGTCGACGAGGCCGTCGAAGAAGTGGTCGACGAGGCCGTCGAAGAAGTGGTCGACGAGGCCGTCGAGGAAGTCGCCGAGG
>CALQLM010000131.1 GCA_943331415.1 Bifidobacterium breve | reverse complement strand
TATCTGAGAGAACTTCTCCTGATCCCAGCGTTAGCGGCGGTGGGAATCGCTGTTGCGCCAGCGGCGGTGGCTGACTGCAACACGACCGCGGGCAGCACGTTGTGCTCGAGTGGCGGCACCGTCCGGGGCAGTTCGGGTGCGCCAACAAGCATCCTGACCTACGACCCGTATCCCTGTTATGGCGACCCCACGTGCGATTACTACGACATCTACGATCCCGGGATCGCCTGGGATCTGCCGAACATCGGTGGCGGAAACGGTATCGGTGGCGGCGGCGGAATCATCGGCGGCAGAGGTTAGCCGGCTCACCTGATCCACGAACACGCCCATCTAGAGGAGTCCACCCATGTCACTCGCAGTCCACCACACCCGACGAGCCGTTGTCGGCGCACTCGGTGCCCTCGCTACCGCGGTGTTCGTCGCCGCCCCATCGGCATCGGCCGACCCGCCCAACTGCACCGCCGCTGATCTGGCCGGCGTGGCGGCAGGAGTGTCCGCGGCGACGTCGGCCTACCTGTTCACGCACCCGGACGCCAACGCGTTCATGACCGGACTCAAAGGCCAGCCAGTCGCCGACATCCGCACCCAGGTGCAGCAGTACCTGAACGACAACCCGCAGACCAAGGCCGAGATTCAGGCAATCCGTCAGCCACTGGCGGACATTCGGAACCGCTGCGGCGGTGGCGACGACGTGCCACTGCCGTAGCGGCCGTCGGACAGGTACGGTCTTCTCAAGTTCCTACTGACCCGGTGCCATGGCACCGGCGGTGATCGGAGAGCGCACATGACAGCGGTAGCCGAAGCAGACGGTCGGATCTCGGGTGGTCAGGTCCTGGGCTTAGCGTGCGGGATGCGCGACCTCGTCGCGGCCAAGTCGGCCGAATCCGAACAGCTGCGCACACTCAGCCCGGCGATCGTCGAGGAGATGTGGGCCAGCGGGCTGATGTCCTCGCTGAACCCCGTTGAAGCCGGCGGGGTTGAACCGTCCTTCGCCGAGATGATCGAAACCTGGATCGAGATGGCCACCCAGGACGGCTCGTTCGGATGGATCGGTATCGCGAACCTGCCGTCGTCATTCGCCGCCGCGGCGTATCTGCCCGACGAAGGTTTCGCCGAGGTGTTCACCGCCCACGACAATCACGTCACGATGGGCGGGCAGTTCTTCCCCAACGGACAGGGTGTGGCCGTACCCGGCGGCTACCGGGTGACGGGCGCGTGGAGCTTCGGCTCCGGTACCGGCCACTCCGAGTACGTCTGCGCCGGGTTTTTCCCGATGGATGACGGCGAGATGCGCTGGGCCAGTGAGGGTTTCCCAGAGATGACGGTGGCGGTGATCCCGCGTGAGGAGATCACCTTCAAAGACGGCTGGCACGTGCAGGGACTCAAGGGCACCGGGTCCTATGATTACAGCGTCGAGGATGTGTTCGTACCCGAGCATCGGACCTTCGCACTGTTCTCCTCCGAACCGCGCCGCGGCAGCTCGCCGGCCGGACGCATGGGCATGATGCCGGTGACGGCCGCCGGCCACGCGGCCTGGGCGCTCGGAGTGTCCAAGAGCATGCTCGACGATGTCCAGGAACTGGCTGCCACCAAATACCGGATGAGCGATATGGCCTCGCTGGCCAGTCGCCAGACATTCCAGAAGGGGCTGGCCCACCACGTCGCCGCATGGCGTGCTGCCCGGTTGCTGGTGCTGGATGCCTTCACCACCGCCGAGGCCGCCGTCGCAGCCGGTGCGGAGCTGACCCCGGCGTTGCGCGCTGATATGCGGGTGGCTGCGGTCTATGCCACCGACGTGGCCCGCAACTGCGCCGAGTGGGCGCACCTGGTGGCCGGCACCAGCTCGGTCCGCGAGGGCACCCGCCTCGAACGCGCCTTCCGCGATATCTACACCGGAACCCAGCACGCCTTCATCAGCGAGAAGGTGGCCATCGACGTCGCCCAGATCTGGCTGGGCATCATCGAAGACCAGCCCGGGCTGTAGATCAGGCTCCTGCGAGCTTGCGCAGAAAGTCATTGACGAAGTACTGCGCCTCGCCGCCTTCGATGGCGGCCACAATCAGATCGGCGACCAGCTCCGGCGGATCACCTTTCGAGTAGTCGGTGGTCTCGCCACCGGCGCCCAGGCGGTTCCTGCCGAAATCGGTTGCCGTCATACCGGGGTAGACCTCGCTGACCACGATGCCGTCGGGTGCCAGCTCTCCGCGCGCGGTCTGGGTGATGCCGAGTAGCGCCCGCTTGGAGGCCGAGTAGACGCTGTAGTCCGGGATGGTCATGAAGGACGTGCCCGAGTTGACGTTGATGATCGCCCCGGCGCCGGCGGCGCGCATGATCGGGATGACGGCCTGCATGGCGACGATCGGAGCCAGCACATTGAGCGTGACGATGTCGGTGAAGGCGACCGGATCGATGTGCTCCACCGAGGCGCCGTAGCCGCGGCCGGCGTTATTGATCAGTCCGTCCAGGCGACCGTAGTGGCGGTGCACGGTCTCGATGGCACCGGTGAGCGCCGCGAAATCGGTGACGTCGGCGGTCACCGCCAGGCTGCCGGGCAGGCTCGCGGCGAGGTTAGTGAGCGCGTCAGTGTTTCGGGCGATCAATGCCACCTTCGCGCCCTTGGCGGTCAGGGCTTCGGCGGTCGAGCGTCCGATTCCCGAGGATGCCCCGGTGACGACGAACACGTGATCGGTGATCTGCATGAGGTTCCGTTTCTGTCAGACCCCGTCCGTAATCTGCGGGTGTCGGCAAAGGCGAGCAGAAGGGGGTGGTGTGGTGGCTCAGTCCATCAATACCAGTTATGCAGTCATCGTCCTGGGGGATCACGGGACCCTCGAGGTGGATGACCTTGCGGTGAAGGCGGCCGAACAGGGCGCGGTGATCACCGAGTCCTTCAGTTTCGAACCGGGGGAGCCGGCGGGTGAGGACGATCTGACCGAGGTGGAGTCCGTCGTCACCGCCCTGAGCCGGGCCATCGCCACCAGGACCGATATTTGGGTGCCGTTTCCGATCGCTGATTTCGGCCGCGAGGAGCATCTGCGCCGGCTGAGCCTGGTGCTGCAGCGCCATGGGCTGAACATGCTGATGGGCCGCGATCTCGCGCCCTGCACCACCGACGGTGGTTTCAACCCGATCGACTTCGCCTTGCGCACCGAGGTGCGGGCGGTGGACGGACTCGACTTCGCCGCGATCGCCGGTGCCGGGGTGAACACCCTGGGCGCAGAGATCGCACGGGCCTTCGCCGAGGCCGAGTATGACGCCGCGGACCACGTGCCCGAGCCCGTCGACACCCCTGCCGTTCGGCCTAAGCGCGCACGGTGTGTGAAAACCCCCGGCCAGGGCGAGAAGCATTACAGCACCGGCGAGGTGGCCAGGTTCTTCGGTAAGCCGGTGCAGTGGGTCTCGGCGGCCCTGCGCAATGGCGCCTTCATCCGTGAGGACGGCTCGATCATCGAACCGATCCGGATCGGCAAGAGCCAGCGTCGCCGGTTCAGCCTCACCGACCTCGACGAGATGCTCCGGTCCTGCTACCGGCAGGGCCTGGTGACCGAAGACGAATACCTGAGCTTGGTCGCGGCGTTGTTCTGCGAGCGGATGGGCTGGTAAGTCTTGTTACATGTAACATGACCGATATGGCCGAGCAGGAAGAATCCTCCGTTCGTCGACGCGTCGCCGACCACCGGGCGCGGATGCGTCTGCAGGGATTGCGACCGGTACAGATCTGGGTACCGGACGTGCGCGCGGCGGGCTTCGCCGCCGAGGCCAGCCGACAGTCCGCCATGGCAGCGCGCAGCGATCATGCGGCTGACGATCAAGCGTTCGTCGATGCCATCTCAGAATTCGGCGGTGAGGACGGCGAGTGAGGCGTGGAGATGTGTGGACCGCATCCGGCGGCAAGCACTACGCCGGCAAGCCACGCCCGGTCCTGATCGTCCAGAATGATCTCTTCGATGAGACCGCATCGGTCACCGTCTGTCCCATGACCACTGACACCGTCGACGTACCGCTCCTGCGGATCCCAGTGGAGCCCGACAGCGCGAACGGGTTGAGCGTGCCGAGTCGCATCATGGTCGACAAGGTCACAACAATGCCGAAGGCTAAGCTCGGCGAACGGATTGGCCGGGTTTCGGACACTGACATGGTTGCCCTGTCACGAGGTCTCTTCGTATTTCTCGGCTTGGCAGTGAGGAACAATGACTGAAGTTCATGATCGTGACGGCGTCGATCCGTCGTACGTCGACACACTGCTGGAGGCCGTGAACTCCGACGGCTACGTCATCATTCCCGATCTGATCCCGCCGGAGACCGTGGCGGCGATCCGCGAGGCATCCGAGCCGTTCCTCACCTATGACGGCCGCAACGATTTCGAGGGATACCGCACCCGGCGCATCTACTCGGTGATCGAGAAGACGTTGGCCTGCAACCCGATCGTTGAGCATCCACTGGTGCTGGCGCTGCTCGACAGGATTCTCCAGCCCGGCTATCTGCTGTCGCAACTGCAGGTGATCAATGTGATGCCGGGTGAGGCGCGCCAGCCGCTGCACCACGATGACGGTTTCTATCCCTTCCCGCGGCCACGCAAACCCATTGGGGCGGCGCTGATCTGGGCGATCGACGACTTCACCGCGGACAATGGCGCGACCCTGGTGTATCCGAAAAGCCATCTCTGGGGTGAGGTCTCGCTGGCCGACGTCGATGTCAGCCAGATGGTGCCGGCCGTGATGTCGTCGGGATCGGCGGTGTTCTTTGTGGGCACCCTGGTGCATTGCGCCGGCGCCAATCACACCGACAAGCCACGACTCGCCGCCACCACCCAGTACTGCGAACCGTGGGCACGTCAGCAGGAGAACTACAGTCTGGCGATCAGCCGCGAGCGGGCACGGATGTGCAGCGAAACCGTGCAGCGGCTGCTCGGGTATTCGATGCTGTTCCCATTCATCGGGTTTGTCGACGGCCGCGACCCGATCCGGCTGCTGCGCGACTAGTCGAATAGGACGGGTTCTCAGCATGCTTTCGGGGGTTCTGGCCGACGCGGTGATGGTGCTGCACGCGCTGTTCATCGTGTGGGCGGTGGTGGGCGGGTTCGCGGTGTGGCGTCGGCCGTGGCTGGCGATGCTGCACCTGCCGGCGCTGGCATGGGCGCT
>CALQLM010000130.1 GCA_943331415.1 Bifidobacterium breve | reverse complement strand
GCCGACGCCTGGTACAAGGGCGCGCGTTCCTGGGATCCGCAGCGCCGGCTGGACTTCGCCAACGACCCGCGCAACCTGCTCGCGGTAAGCCCAAAAGCCAACTTCGACAAAGCATTCCGTGATGCTGCGTCCTGGTTGCCGTCCAATGAGGCGTTCCGGTGCGACTTCGTCGCTCGCCAGATCGAGGTCAAGACCGCCTACGGCCTGTGGCTGGCGGCCAAGGAACGCAAGGCCATGGAAGCGGTACTGGCGGGCTGCTAGGCCTCGCGGGCCAGGTGCGAGATGTGGTGCCCGACGCGCGAGATCAGTTCATCGTCATCGGTGATGCTGAGCACGACGGGATCGAGTTGCACATCACCGGGTGCGTAGCGGGCGACATCGTGCATCTCGGCGATACGGCCGATGAAATCCTCGATGAATCGGTGGTACCCCTCGAGGGGAACCGCCATGAGCAGTCCGGCATCTCGCTGTAGTTCTGAATACCGGTGCGGCACCGTCACGGCCCGGCACCGTTCGGACAGCGCGAGCAGTCGGTCGTGATAATCCATCAGCCGGTTGGCCGTGTGGACAATCCCGTCGCCGTCTGCGGAATCCCCATCGTGCGGATCGCCGAAGACCTCACTGAACGCCGGCGTCAGCATGAAGTCATTGACCTGCTCAACGATCTCGGACAGCTCACCCAGCCGGTCGGTGAAGAAGTGCGCCACCACACCACCGGTGGACGCGGTCTCCCCGGACGGCTGGCCGAATCCCAACCGGGCGTCGCGCAACCGGGCTGCGACTGCGGCGCGACGCTGCACCAGCACCGAGACGAAGGCGGCGTACCGCCAGCACTGCGCCTTCTCTGTCAGCAGCGCGTCCAACTCGGCGTGGGTGTGGACCACCTCCGCGACCGGAATGTCCTCCGGCGGCGGCCGCGGCGCCGACGGTGGTGGAAGCAACGGCGGCGGGATCACCTCACGCATCAACTCGGCACCGGCGGTCCCGTACACCCCGCGGTCGTCACCGCGTGCGGCCCAGATGTGCTGTTGGTCGGCGCGCTGCCGAACCTCGTCGTGGCGTCGCTGTTCGAGGGCGCGGTCCGGGCGGGTTCGCGGGTACAGCGCACGGCGCGCGACGAACACTGCGCAACAGCCTGCGATCACCGCCACGATCAGCCAACCCGACATTCACACTCTCCCGTCCACAACGGACGCTACTGACGTGGTCTGACAGGACGCGATAGCGTCGCAGCATGCACACAACACCGGTTGCCGTCGTCACAGGAGCCAGTCGCGGCGCGGGGCGCGGTATCGCCCACGCGCTGGGTTCGGCGGGCTGGCGGGTGTACCTGACCGGGCGCTCCGAGGGTCTGCAGGCGGCGGCCCGCGAGGTCACCGACGCCGGCGGCGAGGGCATCGCGGTGCAGACCGATCACGCCGACGACGTGTCGGTGGCGGCGTTATTCGCCCGGGTGGACGACGACAACGGACATCTCGATCTACTGGTCAACAACGCCGCCGCGATCAGTGACGCACTAACCGACCGCGCCCCGTTCTGGGAGAAACCGCTGAGCCTGGCTGATGTGCTCGACGTCGGCCTGCGCTCGGCCTATGTGGCCTCCTGGTATGCCGCGCCACTGCTGTTGCGGGCCGAGCGTGGATTGATTGCCTTCACCTCATCACCGGGATCGGTGTGCTACATGCACGGCCCGGCCTATGGCGCGCAGAAGGCCGGCGTGGACAAGATGACCGCCGATATGGCTGTCGACTTCGCCGGCACCGCGGTCTCCACGGTGTCGATCTGGATGGGCATCCTGCTCACCGAACGCCTGCAGCAATCCTTCGGCGATAACGCGGAGGCTCTCGCGGGTTTCGCCGAGCACGCCGAAACCCCGCAATTCACCGGACGCCTCATCGACGCTCTCTACCGGGATCCGGAGTTGGCCACGCTGAACGGTCACACCGTGATCGCCGCCGAACTCGCCGCCCGCTACGGCCTGACCGACGAAGGCGGCCGACGCCCGCCGTCGCACCGGGAAGCCCTGGGTGCGCCGCGGGAACCGAGCACCGTCATCGTTCGCTAGCCGGTTATCCACACTCGGCGCTCGATCCACATTCTTGAATTCCGGGGTGGTTCCGGCGTCGGTGGGTACATCTATTATCGAATGTATGTTCGAGTCTTTGGATGATCGGTTGTTACTGGCCGAGATAACTGCGGGCCGGCGTGCGGAGCGGTCGGCGGTGGCGCGGCGGTTGATGGCGGCGGGTCGCTTGTGTTTGTTGCGGATGGCCGGGCTGGATTCTACGGACCGGTTCCAGTGGTGCATCGATAACTGGGAGGCCGCGGCGGCGGAGGTCGGTGCGGAGTTGGGCATCAGCCGGGCCCGGGCGTCTTCGGAGATGAATTACGGCCTCGAGTTGGTGGAGCGGTTGCCGAAGTTGGGTGCGGCGATGGCGGCCGGTGAGGTGGATTTCCGGGTGATTGCGGTGGTGGTGTTCCGGACCGGGTTGATCACCGATGAGCAGGTGCTGGCCGAGATCGATACCCAGCTGGCGGCGGCGGCGCCGGGGTGGAATGGGTTCTCGCGTCGCCGGGTCACCGAGTTGGTGGATTGGCGGGTCCGGGAGTTGGATCCGGCCGCCGAGCGGGTGGCCCGAGACGCCGATGAGGACCGTCATGTGGAGATCGGTCCGTCTCAGAACGGGTTGGCGCAGTTTTGGGGTGCGGTGCGGGCTGCGGATGCGGCGGTGTTGGATCGGCGGTTGGATCAGTTGGCGGGGTCGGTGTGCGGCGAGGATTCGCGCACCAAGCGGCAGCGTCGCGCGGATGCGTTGGCGGTGTTGGCCGCCGGCCAGAACTCGATGGTGTGTGACTGCGGATCAGCGGACTGCCCGGCCGCCGATGCCGGGGCGGCTGCGGCCCAGGTGGTGATTCATGTGCTGGCCGAGGCGGCCACCGTGTCGGGGGAGTCCGCCACGCCGGGATATCTGCCGGGGTTCGGGGCGCTGCCGGCTGAGACGGTCCGTGATCTGGCCACCCGCGCCCACGTGCGCCCGCTCAAGCCGGCTGAGGAGTTCACCGCCGAGCCGCAATACCGGCCGTCGACAGCGTTGGCGGAGTTCATTCGCGCCCGAGACCTATGCTGCCGTTTCCCGGGATGTGAGGTGGCGGCGGAGTTCTGCGATATCGACCACAGCGTCGCGTGGGCGGCGGGTGGGCCGACTCATCCGTCGAACCTGAACTGCAAATGCCGTGCGCATCATTTATTGAAGACGTTTTGGTGCGGGGAGAACGAGTGGGCCGAACAGCAATTCCCGGACGGCACGATCGTGTTCTCCTCCCCATCAGGGCGGTGTTACACGACCACACCGCGCGGGGCACTGTTCTTCCCGCACCTGGCCACCCCCACCGAAACACTGACGGTGTCACACTCAGAGGCGCCACCTGACAACCCGGGCCGCACCCTGATGATGCCCACCCGAAAACGCACCCGCGCCACTGAACGCGCCGCCCGAATCAACGCTGAACGCGGCCTCAACGAAGCACGCTGGGCCGCCGACCCACCACCGTTCTAGTCCTCTTTGCGGATCAGCTTCTGCAGTGCCACCCGGTCGGGCGCCAACAACTCGGCGATCCGGTCCTGGTTCACATCAGCCACGATGATTTCGCCAACGTCCTTGTTGACGCTGCTGAAAATCCCATGCGCCTTCATTTTCTCGGTCTGATAGACGTTGTCCTCGGTCGGCGCGACGTAGTAGACGGCGTCGGCCTTGAAACGGTTCACCAGCCACAGGTGGACGACCGTCATTAAACGCTTCTGCCGCATCTTGGCGGCATAGGTGTTCTGGTCGCGCACCGTCAGGATGCTGCGGCCATGACGGTCCTTGATCGGATCGAACACGACGTCGGCAAGTTTCTCGCCGTCCTTGTCGCCGAAGATGGCCAGTTCCAGCACGTCGGCTCCGGCCCGGCGCGGACGCAACTGCACCCGCAGTCGCTCGCCGAGCTTGTAATACTCGCTCCACAACGCCAGCCAATCCTCCAGCAGCTTCTTGGGAACCTCGGTCTGCACCAGGTGCTGAACCTGCGTGGAGCCCTTACCCATCGACTTCGTGGTCGCGGTGCGTCCCGACGACGCTGCCAGGGCCGCATCGCTGCGCGGACCGCCGACGAGTGTCTGCGGTGTGCGGTACGGCGATTCGATCAGACGCATCTTGCGCTGCAGACGAGCCAGGGCGAGCATGCCGTCCTGTCGCAGTGCGGTGGCGAACTCCTCAGCGGCCACACCGTCAACCTGATGTCCGCCATAGGTCATGAAGTTGAAGACGAAGCCCATCTTGCCGAGTTCCTCGGGGAAGGCCCGCATCTCGTCGTCGGTCATCCCGGTGGTGTCCCAGTTGAACGACGGCGACAGGTTGTAGGCCATCATCGCGTTCGGGTACACCGCGTGGATCGCCTCGGCGAACTCGCGCGCCTCCGCCAGATCGGCGGTCTTGGTCTCCATCCACAGCAGATCCGCGAACGGGGCCGCGGCAAGGGATTTCGCGATCGCATACGGAATACCGCCGCGAACCTGGTAGTAGCCCTCCGGAGTCCGGGCCCGCTCGCAATCCCACGGCGCGTCGATGCCGAGTTCGGCGGCCTTGTTCTGCGCGGCGTACAGCGATGCGGTTTTAGCGAAGTCGACCCAATCGGCCGGCTTCATCGCCAGCGCCTCGCCTTCGCTCTCCTTGAAGCGCAACAGTTCGGCCACCGCATTGCCGTAGGTCTCCAGCCGGGCATCGTCCTGCCAGGCGTCCACGAACTGGGACTCGACCCGATCGAACAACACGTCCACCGACCCGGAACGGTTCTTGGTCCAGGCTGCGGCCGCATCGTCCACCAGTGTGGCGATCCCGCGACTCTGCAGCCACGCATCGGCGGCCGCGTACTCACCCTCGGGCAGTGCATAGAGCAGATGCCCATTGAGTTCGGTCACACCCTGGGTGTGGAAGCGGCGCAACATCGCCAGGAAACACGCCTTGTACGGCGGGATCTCCAGGTTCGTCACACCGAGCAGGAACGGCTGATCGCGCTCATCGGAACGGCCGTCGATCAGGTTGGCGGCCTCGGCGTCGGTGCGGGCCACGATGATTCCGGGCACGCCCATGATGTCGAGTTGGAACCGCGCGGTATTCAGACGCTTGATCTGC
>CALQLM010000129.1 GCA_943331415.1 Bifidobacterium breve | reverse complement strand
GATTGTGGTGGCGGATAACGTCGGATTTCCCGGATCCCCGAGATACCGGGCCTTCATGCGCGAGCAGCAGGGTAAACAGTGGCAGACCACTGAGCATCGGACTCACGTCGAATATCAGGATTTGATACCGGATCTGGTGCTCGAGTCCGACTATCTCGGCTAGGCGGTCTGCGGCCGTCTGCTAAACCGGTTCATCCGCTGAGCGTGGCCCGCCCTCACTGATCCCGAGGCGGCCGTGAAGCCTGACCAACGGCCGCGGAGCCCACCAGTTCCAGCGCCCCGCCACATGCATGAAGGCCGGCACAAGTACAAGCCGCACGAGCGTGGCATCGACAAGGATTGCCAGCGTCAGTCCTGTTCCGAACAAGCGCATCACCGATACCTGGGCGGCGATCAACGCCGCGAATGAGATCGCCATGATCAGCGCTGCCGCTGTGATCACCCTCCCGGTATGGGCCAGGCCCAGAGCCACACTCTCATCGTTGTCCGCGGATGTCTTCGCCGACGCGAGCCAGAACTCTCGAATCCGTGAAACCAGGAACACCTCGTAGTCCATCGAAAGGCCGAATGCCACACAGAACAACAGCACCGGCATATTGGCTACCAGCGTTCCGGTCGCCGTGGTCCCCAGCGCGCCAAGATTCCCATCCTGGAAAATCCACACCATCGCCCCGAACGCCGCACTGAGCGACAGCATGTTGAGGATCAGCGCTTTGATCGGAATCACGATGCTTCCGGTGAGTAAGAACAGCAGCACCAACATGATGGCGGCGATCAGGCCGAGCACCAAGGGCAGCCGGGAGATGATCGCGTCAACGCTGTCCCGGTTTGTCTGCGCCAGTCCGCCGAACTCGACCACGCGACCACCCGGAGTGGGCACCGAATGCATCCGGCTGAGTTGGGTCTCGGAAGCTTCGGAAAACAACGGCAGAGAGCTTCCGGCCGTTAACAATATGCTGCCGGATGCCTCGCCCGTGGCGGCCAGAGGCGGGCCAGTCAAAGAGCCGGCCACGAAAGTACCGCTCGGAGCCGACACTGAGTTCACGTCCGGGATCCGAGACAGATCAGCCGCGTACCGATCGACCGCGGCGCGGTCCAGTCCAACAGAATCGAGAATCACGATCGGGACCTCGGAATCGGAGTCAATGGCGAAGTCCGACCGCAACAGGTCACCGACCTGATGCGCCGAGGCTGATTTCGGCAGTACCCGATCGTCGGGGAAGCCAGGTCGTACGCCGAAGAATGGGGCACCCAGGATGCCAAGCAGGACCACGACCGCCACACCGATCGGCACAGCCCGCCGCATCACGAATTTTGTTGAGCGATACCAGAATTGCTGTTCTATTGGCAATGTCGCGGGCGCCGGCCTGCCGAACATCCGGCGGATTGCCACCCGTACGTCCAGAGAATCCAGGCGGTCACCGAGCATCATGATGGCCGCGGGCGTGATGACGATGGCAGATATCGCGGCGAACGCGACAGTAGCGACACCGGCGTAGGCGAACGACCTCAGGAAGTTCATCGGGAAGATCACCATCACTGCCATCGAGAGCGCCACGATGATCGCCGAGAACATCACCGTGCGGCCCGCGGTGACCATTGTCGTGGCGACAGCCTTTTCACGATCGGCACCCGCGGCCAACTCCTCGCGGTAGCGACTGATCATCAACAGCGTGTAGTCGATGGCCAGGGCTAAACCCATTGCCGTGGTGAGATTCAGCGCAAATATCGACACCTCGGTGAAGAAGGTGACGGTGCGCAAGACCGCAAGTGACCCGAGGATCGCCATCACCCCGACGCCGACCGGCAGAGCGGCGGCGAACAATCCGCCGAAGACCCATATCAGCACCAGGAAGCTGAGCGGAACGACGATGGCCTCCAAGAGCACCAGGTCCCGCTTGGACTGCTCGGTGACTTGCAGATTCACCATCGCGGCACCGCCAGCCCGCACAGCAATGCCATCCCGATCCCCGACGATCGCATCCGTGAGTGCCTTGGTGTAGGACTGCTGCTTGCTCTCCGGTCCCACGATCCCGGTGACGATCAGACCTGACTTCTTGTCCGAGCTGACCAGAGCTGACGCGGCCGGAGGGGGTGCCGTCCAGGCAGAATTGATGGTTGCAGCATGCCCGGAGCGCTTGAGTTGATCAATGACATCCACCGCAACCTTGCGCGACTTTGGACTGTCATACCGATCGGGCGCGGTGACGACAATCACCAGCGGAACATCGCCGCGTCCGAATTTATCGGTGAGCATCTGAGTCGTCCGGGAGGACTCAGCGGTTGGATCCTGAAATCCACTCGGAGACAGATGCTGCGCTACCGGGATTCCAAATACTCCGATCGCCACCATCAGCAACACCGCTACGCCGATGACCCGACGTGGCGCGGCGATGGCGAATCGGGCGACGCTGTGCAGCATTCGGGTAGTCTTTCACGCCACGCAGCCGACGGCCGCGGTCCCGGTCAGGCGGCTGACCGGCTGTCAACATGACCGTGACCTGACCGGCGACTCAACGCGGCAGGCCGCTCGTCGCGTGAATGAGCGTTGATCTTGACGACCACAGCCACATCGGCAGGCCGGTGCGTCAGCGCAACCACCGATGACATATTCCGGGCCGTGCTGTTTCTCGTCCTTCGTGCGGCACTGTCGAGCTCAGCAGGATTTGTTATCACGGATCCGGTCCCGGCGATCGAGACAGGCGTCCGCGGAGTACGAGAAGCCGCCGCGGTGGTAGCCGTCGCGTTCATACTCCCCGCACTCGGCGGGTGGCAGATGTCGTACAGCGCAGTCTGTGGCGCCACGACGGCATTGCGAACAGCGACGAACAACTTAGTCAGCAGACCGGGGTTCGGATCGACGGCGACCCCGTCCCAACTCTGCAATGACCAACCGTCCTCGGGGCTACCGGTGACCACGACAACGGCGGTATTGCCCAGTGGATGGGTCAACGCGAGGAGAAGGTTAGGATTGTCGACGGTCATCAGCGTCCAAGCCATGATCGTGGCGCCATGCGAGAACACCACCGCGTTGGTGTCGCCGCTGGCGTAGATCGTTGCGACCGCATCGTTGACACGGGCATCAAATCCGTTTCCGTTCTCACCGCCGAGGACAGGAACGAACCGAGCACCCATGACCCAGGCGACTGGAGGAAGCGCGTAACCAATACCGGCCAACAGACCGCTGCGGCCTTCGAAGATGCCTGAGTTGACTTCACGCACACCGGGCAGAATGACCGGCGTCAGACCGAGGTCGGTTGCCAGCGGGGCCGCGGTCAGCTGGGTGCGGACCATATTCGACGCGTAGATACCGTCGTAGGCGTTGGCCTTGAGAGTCTCAGCGATCGCTTGAGCCTGGGCGTCGCCCAGTGCGGTCAACCCGGGTCCAGGAACCGTGGTGTCGATGATGCCGGCCGCGTTGGCCGTCGACTGGGCGTGCCGGACCCAGGTCAGCGTGATCGCCTGCGCGGCCCAGGCTGGCACAGCCAACACGATCACCAGGAAAACGGCGGTCAGCAGCGTGCTCACAACGGTCAGGATTCGTCGCAGCATTGCCTGAGGGTACCCGTGTGCGCCGGCCGGTCCGGGGGTGACTTGCGGTGCCGGCGCCCGCTGGTAGCTTTCACCGTCACCTGTTTGCTGCGACCGTTGGAGGTCCCCGGGGTGTCAGAGCCGATGATTGTTTTCCCGGAGCTGCTGATCGATGCCGCCGCGCGGGCCGACGCTCAATCCCAGGATCTTTTCGCCAGTCACTCCTGGGCCGATGCGGCTATCGACTCCGCGGCGCGCGGCTGGGTGGGCCGGTCTGCGGCGGCGCTGTCGCTCACGGCCATCAGGTGGGCCGCTGCGACGACGGAGTTGTCCACGCGCATCTGTGAACACGGCGAGGCTCTGCGCCTCAGCGGTGTGTGTTTCGCGGCCACGGAGCGCCGCAATACCGATGCTGTCGCGGGGGTGCAACGGCCCGGTGACACGACATGACCCTGGGCCCCGGCGATATCGATCGCTGGGACGCTGAGCAGATACGGGCGGTGTCCCGTGCCGCGCGTAGCCGGGCGGAGTCGGCGTCGGCGGTGTCGGCGGCTCTGGGGCAACTACCCGCCGTCGAGTCCTGGGGTGGCCTGGCGGCGCGCGCTGCCCGCGTCGCGATCGCTGTCACCCAACTGGCGCTGGACGCTCATGCCGAGGAGTCCCGGGCGGTGGCCCGGGCAGCCGATCGTGCAGCCGAGGATGTCGAACGACTGAAGTCGCGGCTACGCCGCCTCGACGACGATGCCCACGCCGCCCACCTGATTGTTGACCGCGTTACCGGCACGGTGATACCCGATACCGACTTTCAGGGAGACTCAGCGGAGTTCGTCACCGCGGCTGATCCCATCCGGACAGGGCTGAGCGGGATCCTCGCCGACGCCACCGCCATCGATGACGAACTGGCGCGAGCTATCTCCGCTAATGCCATCGGGATCCCGGAACCGAAGGCTGCCGTCGCTGCGACCGGGCCCGAGGACCGAAGGACATGGTGGGACTCCCTGAGTAGGGCAGCCAAAGACCTACTACTGGAGCGTAATCCGGAAGTCCTGGGTAACTGCGACGGAATTCCCACTGCAGACCGTAGCCGCGCGAACATCACTGTGATGACCAGAGATATCGATCGGATCACTGGCATCGCAGCCGAATACGGCGTGCTTGTCGACGATGTCGCCGGCGAACCAGAACGATTCGGCCTCAGCACAAGCGATATCGTGCGCTACGCCAACGCCCACCGAGTCAGTGAGGGGCTCGACTACACCCAGTCCCAGACCGGTACTGACGTTTACCTGTTTGCCTACCGGCCCCAGGAATTCGGCGGACAGGGACGGACCGCAATCGCCATCGGCGACCCTGATCACGCGGGCCACACAGCCGTTGTCGTTCCAGGCACCGGCAACAACGTTGCCAACGGCTGGTTTACCCACAGTGACGATGCGACCAATCTCTACACCGAGACACTGGCTGCCACCGGTCCGGGCCCCGGAGTCTCGGTACTGGCATGGATGGGGTACGACGCACCGGATTCCCTGGTTGATCCGCAGGTGAGCCAGACCCTGCTGGCCCGTCAGGGTGGGGCACTGCTCGCTGCAGATATCAACGCGCTCAACGCAACTCACTACGGTCCGACACATGTGACCGTGGTCGG
>CALQLM010000128.1 GCA_943331415.1 Bifidobacterium breve | reverse complement strand
CGGTGTGCCGGAAGGCAGTGCAGCACAACGGCGTGCGCATCGGCGCGGGCCAGCAGTTCGGTGTTGATCTGATACGGCCGGAACGGGCCCACCCGATCCAAGCCGTCGTTCTCCTGACCCATGGACGTCCAGGTGTCGGTGACGAGTACATCGGCGCCGGCGGCTGCGCGGTGTGGATCCTCGGTGAGGGTGAGTGTCGCGCCGGTCTGATCGGCACGGGCCCGAACGGCGGTGATCACGCCGGCATCCGGTTCGAAACCCGGCGGCGCGGCAATGGTGACATGCACACCGGCGGTGACCCCGCCCAGCATCAGCGAATGCGCCATATTGTTGGCACCGTCACCGAAGTAGGACAAACGCAGTCCGGCCAGCGCGCCCTTGCGCTCGGCGATAGTCTGCAGATCGGCCAGCACCTGGCACGGATGGAACTCATCCGACAGTGCGTTGACCACCGGAACCATTGCGGCCGAGGCCATCTCGTCGAGCCGATTCTGGCCGAAGGTCCGCCAGACGATCGCATCGACATACCGTGACAGCACCCGGCCGGTGTCGGAGAGGGTCTCGTCCCGGCCGAGTTGGGTCTTGCTGCCGTCGACGACGACGGCGTGGCCGCCGAGTTGGGCGATACCCATCTCGAAGGAGAACCGGGTGCGGGTGGAGTTCTTGTCGAAGATGACGGCCACACCCCGGGGGCCTTCCAACGGGCGGCGGCTCAACGGGGCCTTCTTGAGGTCGGCGGCCAGCGCCAGCACCTCGGCCTGCTCGGCCGGCGTCAGATCATCATCGCGCAGGAAGTGCCGGATCATGTGCTCACTCCTGCATCGAGGATGCCGGGCAGGGCGGCCAAGAAATCATCCACCTGGCCGGCGGTGATGATCAGCGGTGGGGCCAACCGGATCACATCGGGCGCGGCGGCGTTGACCAGGAAGCCGGCCTCCCGGGCGGCGATCTCGACGGCCTTGGCGTGCGGGGCGTTGAGCACGATGCCGAACAGCAGCCCTCGCCCGCGGACGTGGTCGACCAGTGGGTGGTTCAGCGCCTCGACACCGTCGGCCAGCGCCGTGCCGAGCAGAGCGGCGCGCTCGATGAGCCCGTCCTCGGCCAGCACCCGCAGCACCGCCACGGCGGCGGCGGTGCATATCGGGTTACCGCCGAATGTGCTGCCGTGCATGCCGGGAGTCATCAATTCGGCCGCCGGGCCGATGGCCAGACAGGCCCCGATGGGCAGTCCCCCGGCCAGACCTTTGGCGAGGGTGACGATGTCGGCGGTGATGCCGTCATGGGTGTGGGCGTAGAAGGTGCCGGTACGGCCCACCCCGGTCTGGACCTCGTCGACGGCCAGCAGTGCACCGTGCCGGCTGGTGATCTCCCGTGCCGCGGCCAGGTATCCGGCGGGCGGTACCACTACCCCACCCTCGCCCATGATCGGTTCCAGAAATACCGCGGCGGTGTCGTCGCCGACCGCAGCCGCGAGAGCGTCGACATCGCCGTACGGCACGTGGGTGACATCACCCGGCAGCGGTTTAAAGGGCTGTTGTTTAGCGGGCTGACCGGTAAGCGCCAGTGCCCCCATGGTGCGGCCGTGGAAAGCATTCTGTGCAGCAACGATTTTGGTGCGCCCGGTCAACCGGGTGATCTTGAAGGCCGCCTCATTGGCTTCGGCACCGGAGTTGCAGAAGAACACCCGGGCCGGCAGATCGGAACCGAGATGGGCCACCAGTTGTTCGGCCAGCGCGATGCCGGGCTCGGTGGCGTACAGGTTCGACACATGACCCAGCGTGTTCAATTGCGCGGTTACGGCCTCGATGATCGCCGGATGCCGGTGGCCGAGCACGTTGACGGCGATACCGGCCAGCAGATCCAGGTAGGTCTTACCGTCGACATCGGTCACCACCGCGCCCTCGCCGGAGACCAGTGCCAGCGGCGGGGTGCCGTAGTTGTCCATCATGACCGACTGCCACCGGTCGAGAACGGTACTCACCGGATGACTTTCGTGCCGGAGCCCGAGTCGCTGAACAGTGCGGCCTGCACGCTATGGGCAACCCGGCCGTCGATCACATGAGCGCTGGGCACCCCGGAGGTGACCGCACGCAGACACGCTTCGATCTTGGGCACCATGCCCTCCTCCAAGTTGGGCAGCAAGTCGGCCAGGGTGTCGGTATCGATTTCGTTGACCAGTGAGTCGCGATCCGGCCAGCGGGTGTAGAGCCCTTCAACGTCAGTGAGCATCAGCAGTGTCGCGGCACCCAGCGCCTCGGCGACGGCTGCGGCGGCGGTGTCGGCGTTGATGTTGTGCACCACGCCCCCGGCATCCGGGGCGATGGTGGAGATCACCGGAATACGTCCGGCCGCAATGAGATCGTGCACCACCGCGGTGTTGACGCTCTCCACATCGCCGACCAGTCCGATATCGGTCTCGACGCCGTCGACCATCACTGTGCGCCGCACCGCAGTCAGAAGCCGGGCGTCTTCGCCGGTCAGTCCGACCGCGTACGGGCCGTGGACGTTGATCAGGTTGACCAGTTCTCGGCCGACCTGCCCGAACAGCACCATGCGGGCGATATCGAGCACCTCGGGTGTGGTGACCCGGAACCCACCCTTGAACTCACCGGGAATCCCGAGGCGTTTGAGCATCGCACTGATCTGCGGTCCACCGCCGTGCACCACGACCGGGTGGATCCCCACTTTGAGCAGTGCCACCATGTCATCGGCGAAGGCCGCCTTGAGCGTCTCATCGGTCATCGCGTTGCCGCCGTACTTGACCACGACGATCTTGCCCTGAAGCGCGTGCGTGCTCATGAGCTGTACGCCGAGTTCTCTTCGACATAGGCGTGCGAGAGATCAGTGGTGCGGATCGTGGCCTGCTCATCGCCCAGCTTGAGGTCGATGGTGACGTCGATCTGCGGACCGGAGAGGTCGACGTCACTGGCGCCCGGCGCTCCGGCACCGTTGACGCACACCGGAAACCCGTTGAACGCCACCGTGATCCGATCCGGTTCGATCGGGAACGGCGACATGCCCACCGCGGCCAGCACCCGGCCCCAGTTCGGGTCGGATCCGAACATGGCGGTCTTGACCAGAGAGTCACGGCCGACGATGCGGGCCGCGGTGACGGCCTCGTCCTCGGTGCGGGCCCCGGTCACGGTGACGCTGACCCGCTTGGTGACGCCTTCGGCATCGGCCTGCATCTGCGCGCACAGATCGTCGCAGACCCGCAGTACCGCATCGTCGAGGTGATCCTGGGTGGGCCGGATCTCGCTGGCACCCGAGGCGAGCAGCAGCACGGTGTCGTTGGTCGAGGAACTGCCGTCGACATCGAGACGGTCGAACGTGCGGGCGGCGGCCTTGCGCAGCGCGGCGTCCAGTGCGGACGCGTCAGCGACAGCATCGGTGGTGAGCACCACCAGCATGGTGGCCAGCGAGGGCGCGAGCATGCCCGCACCCTTGGCCATCCCGCCCAGGGTCCAGTTCTCCCCCGACTCCAAGGAGTGATGCAGCGCAACCTGTTTGGGCACGGTGTCGGTGGTCATGATGGCGTGGGCCGCATCATCGCCACCCACCAGACCGCCGGCAAGTTCGTGCACGATCTCGGTGACGCCGGCCAGCACCCGATCCATCGGCAACCGGTCACCGATCAGTCCGGTGGAACACACGGCCACCTCGATCGGGCCGGTCTCGGTTCCCCAATCCGATAGCGCGGCCGCCACCGCTTCGGCGGTGGCGTGGGTATCGGCGAACCCTTCCGGCCCGGTGCACGCGTTGGCGCCACCGGAGTTCAGCAGCACCGCGCGCAATCGCCCCGACTGCAGTACCTGGGCGGTCCACAACACCGGGGCGGCCTTAACCTGATTTCGGGTGAACACCCCGGCGGCCGCATAGTCCGGCCCCTCGTTGAATACCAGCGCCAGATCCGGCTTACCGGATTTCTTGATCCCGGCGGCGATCCCGGCGGCGCGGAACCCGGCCGGGGCGGTGACACCCTGGGTGCGCAGCAACCGGGTTGTGTAGGAGGTGTCGTTCACGGTGCCACCCCGACCACCGCCAGCCCATCGGTCTCCGGCCAGCCCAGCGCCAGGTTCATCGACTGCACCGCCGCACCGGCGGTGCCCTTCACCAGATTGTCGATCACGCAGACCGCGACCATGACGCCGGCGTCGGCGTCGACGGCGACCGCGAGTTGCGCAGCGTTGCTGCCGATGACCGACCCGGTGGCGGGTAACCGTCCCTCGGGCAGCAGATAGATGAACGGCTCTGCGGCATAGGCTTTCTCATAGACAGCCCGGATTTCCGGCAGTGACGCCGACGTACGCGCCGTGCAGGTCGCGAGAATGCCGCGTGCGGTCGGGATGAGGACCGGGGTGAACGACACCCGGACATCGCGATCGGTGACGGCCCGAAGACCCTGAGCGATCTCCGGGGTGTGCCGGTGCACACCGGCGATGTTGTAGGCCCGAGCAGATCCGATGACCTCCGAGGCCAGCAGGTCCACCTTCGCCGCCCGGCCCGCTCCCGACGTGCCGCTGACCGCGACCACCGTGATGTCCGGTTCGACGAGACCGGCCGCCACCGCCGGCAGCAGTGCCAGCAGTGCCGCAGTCGGATAGCAGCCGGGCACCGCGATGCGGGTGGCTGCGCGCAACCGGTCCCGGCCACCGGGAAGTTCGGGAAGACCATAGGGCCAGTGACCCGCATAGGGCGTGCCGTAGAACCGATCCCAATCGCCGGCATCGGTGAGCCGGAAATCAGCGCCGCAGTCGATGACGACGGTATCGGGGCCGAGTTGCTCAGCAAGGGCGGCCGAATGACCGTGCGGCAGGGCCAGGAACACCACATCGTGACCGGACAGCACCTCGACCTCGGTGGGCTCCAGGACCCGCTGCGCCAGTGGCAGCAGATGCGGGTGGTGCTCGACCAGCGCCGTCCCCGCACTGGCGGCGGCAGTCAGCGCGCCGATGCTCAACCGGCCGTCGGAATATCCGGGGTGGCCGAGCAGCAGGCGCAGGATCTCCCCACCGGCATACCCACTGGCGCCGGCAATCGCCACCGAAGTCATTGGATTATTGTGCATTATTATGCAGTTTGGTGCAAATTCATGCCCAGTCGAGGTCATGCCCGTGGACGTATTGCTAGCCGCGCAGGACTGCGCCGAACCGTTCGCCCGCCACGGCCACCCCGGCGTCACGGGCCGCACTGGCTTCGT
>CALQLM010000127.1 GCA_943331415.1 Bifidobacterium breve | reverse complement strand
TGGGCGTGGCTGCTGCCAAGGCCTACGCCGCGGCCTGGGGTGTGCCGTTCTACGCCGTCAACCACCTCGGCGGGCATCTCGCCGCCGACGTCTATGACCATGGGCCGCTACCCGAGAGTGTCGCTCTGCTGGTGTCCGGCGGACACACCCATCTGCTGGCGGTGCGCTCGCTGGCCGAGCCGATCATCGAACTCGGCAGCACCCTCGACGATGCCGCGGGGGAGGCCTACGACAAGGTGGCGCGGCTGCTGGGGCTGGGGTATCCGGGTGGCAAGGCGCTTGACGATCTGGCTCGCACCGGGGACCGCGACGCTATTCCGTTTCCGCGCGGGATGACCGGCCCGCGCGATGATCGGTCCGCCTTCAGCTTCTCCGGGCTGAAGACGGCGGTGGCCCGCTATGTCGAGTCGCACCCCGACGCACCGATCGCCGATGTCGCCGCCTCGTTCCAGGAAGCGGTGGCCGACGTGCTGACCGCCAAGGCCGTGCGTGCGGCCACTGAAACCGGTGTATCCACCCTGCTGATCGCCGGCGGGGTGGCGGCCAACTCGCGCCTGCGCGAACTTGCCGAAGAGCGCTGTGCCGCAGCGGGTTTGACGTTAAGGATCCCGCGGTTACGGCTCTGTACCGATAATGGTGCGATGATCGCCTCCTTCGCCGCTCACCTGCTCGCAGCCGGAGCGTCACCCTCGCCTCTGCACGTCGCCAGCGATCCGGGTCTTCCGGTCATCGCGGGGCAGGTGACATGAGCGCCGAGGACCGGTTGGCGATCTCCGACCTCATCTACCGCTACGCCGAACTGATCGACGCCGGTGACTTCGACGGTATGGGCGAGCTGTTGGGTCGGGCGGATTTCGGCGGGGCCAACACGCCATCGATGCCCGGGGCGAATATCGCCGGACTCTTCGCGATGACGACCCGGCGGTTTCCCGACAGCGAGGGTCCTGGGACACCCAAGACCCGGCACCTGGTCCTTAACCTCATCGTCGAAATCGCCGACGATGCCACGGCCGCCGCGCGCTCGACATTCTGCGTCGTCCAGGCCACCGACCTGATCCCACTGCAGCCGATCATTGCCGGCCGCTACCACGATCGGTTCGCCCGCGACGACGGCGGTTGGTTTTTCACCGAGCGCATCATCGACGTGGAGATGGTCGGGGACGTTTCCGATCATCTGCTGATCGACTACCGGCAGTTCGATGGGCCCCGCTAGCAGCGCGAATTCGGCCCACGGCGAATCGCACCGAACCCCCCTTGAGTGCTAGCACTCTCCGGTATAGAGTGCTAGGTGGCAGGCGGCCCACCCCTGCGTCGGCACCCGCGACGACGGCGCGAGGGCACGGACGAATGCCGAACACCTGGTTAAACCGACTCGGTCCGGGGAACAGCCCCGGGCCACAGCCATAACAGTGGAGGGCTCCATCGTGGCGAGCGTGAAGATTAAGCCACTCGAGGACAAGATCCTCGTACAGGCCAATGAGGCCGAGACGACCACCGCGTCGGGTCTGGTCATCCCGGACACCGCCAAGGAGAAGCCGCAGGAAGGCACCGTCGTTGCCGTCGGCCCCGGCCGGTGGGACGAGGATGGCGAGAAGCGGATCCCGCTGGACGTCGCCGAAGGTGACACCGTCATCTACAGCAAGTACGGCGGCACTGAGATCAAGTACAACGGCGAGGAGTACCTGATCCTGTCGGCACGTGACGTGCTGGCGGTCGTCAACAAGTAGTAACCGTGAACCGCCCCGGAAGCCCCGCGTCCATCGCGATGGTTTCCGGGGCGGAACGCGCTTAAGGGAAAGTCAGGAACGCAACACATGAGCAAATTGATCGAATTCAACGAAACCGCGCGTCGGGCGATGGAAGCCGGTGTCGACAAGCTGGCTGACGCGGTGCGCGTCACCCTCGGCCCTCGCGACCGGCATGTGGTGCTGGCCAAGGCCTTCGGTGGACCGACCGTCACCAATGACGGCGTGACTATCGCCCGCGAGATCGAGCTGGAAGATCCGTTCGAGAACCTCGGCGCACAGCTGGTCAAGTCGGTGGCCACCAAGACAAACGACGTGGCCGGCGACGGCACCACCACGGCCACCGTGCTGGCCCAGGCCATGATCCACAACGGACTGCGCAATGTGGCGGCCGGCGCAAACCCCATCGCGCTGGGACTGGGCATCAGCCGTGCCGCCGATGTCGTGTCCGAGGCGCTGCTGGCCTCAGCCACCCCGGTGGCCGGCAAGACCGGTATCGCACAGGTCGCGACGGTGTCCTCCCGTGACGCCGAAGTCGGCGAGATGGTCGGTGAGGCCATGACCCAGGTCGGTGGCGACGGAGTGGTCAGTGTCGAGGAATCCTCGACGATGAACACCGAGCTCGAGGTCACCGAAGGCGTCGGTTTCGACAAGGGCTTCATCTCGGCGTACTTCATCACCGACTTCGACTCCCAGGAAGCGGTCCTCGAGGACGCCCTGGTGCTGCTGCATCGCGACAAGATCGGTTCGCTGCCCGACGTCCTGCCGCTGCTGGAGAAGGTGGCTCAGTCCGGTAAGCCGCTGCTGATCATCGCTGAGGACATCGAAGGTGAGGCACTGTCCACCCTGGTGGTCAACGCCATCCGCAAGACGTTGAAGGCCGTCGCGGTCAAGGCGCCGTTCTTCGGTGACCGCCGTAAGGCGTTCCTCGATGATCTGGCCGTCGTGACCGGCGGACAGGTGGTCAACCCGGATGTCGGATTGACCCTGCGGGATGTCGGCCTGGAGGTACTCGGATCGGCTCGGCGCGTCGTGGTCACCAAGGACGCCACCGTGATCGTTGACGGCGGCGGCACCCATGAGGCCGTCGCCGATCGGGTCAAGCAGTTGCGCGGTGAGATCGAGGCAACCGAATCCGATTGGGATCGTGAGAAACTCGAGGAGCGCCTCGCCAAGCTATCCGGTGGCGTGGCGGTCATCAAGGTCGGTGCGGCCACCGAGACCGCGCTCAAAGAGCGCAAGCACCGCGTCGAGGATGCGGTGGCGGCAGCCAAGGCAGCCGTGGAAGAGGGCATCGTGACCGGCGGCGGTAGCGCCCTGGTGCAGGCCCGTTCGGCGCTCAAGGAACTGCGTGCGTCGGTCTCCGGTGACGAAGCACTCGGTGTGGAGGTGTTCTCCGCATCGTTGTCCGCGCCGCTGTACTGGATCGCCACCAACGCCGGTATGGACGGGTCGGTCGTGGTCAACAAGGTCAGCGAGTTGCCCGTCGGGCACGGTTTCAACGCCGCCACGCTCACCTATGGCGATCTGATCGCCGACGGGGTCATCGATCCTGTCAAGGTCACCCGTTCGGCGGTACTCAACGCCGCATCGGTGGCACGGATGATCCTGACCACCGAGACCGCGATCGTCGAGAAGCCAAGCCACTACGACGATGACGGCCACGGCCACGCAGGCCACAGCCACTAGCCTCTGACCGACAGGAAGGGCCACCCCGCGCCGGGTGGCCCTTTCCTGTATCTGGCACCTCGGCAGTTTTGAACGCTGGGCCAGGCTTCGGTTCGATCACCATCAGTTGCTTGTCGAGTAATCAGAGAACGTCAACCGTCTCGCCCCTGCTTTACTCAGCCCATCACGCCGGATAGCAGGGCGCCCCGGGAGGAGTGAAGTACGCCACGCCTTCGGGCGTGTAGCACGGGATTTCACCTGGGAAGAAGGGCACGTAGTAATAGGGACCTACCGCGGCGTCAACGATCGGGTCGACCCCGACCGGGCCAACAACGCCCCCGACACCCACCGGGCCGGCCGGGCCGAGAATCGGATCGACCCCGACCGGGCCAACAACGCCGCCGACGCCGACCGGGCCCGCGGGTCCGACGACTGGATTCACTCCGACTGGCCCCACCACCCCGCCGGGGCCGGCGGGACCACGGTCGTCAGCCCCGGCGGTCGGTCCCGTGACCAGAGAACCCATCGACATCGTCGCTACCGCCAGGATGGTTACCGCTAACTTCTTCACGTTGAATTCCGTTCGTTCGACCGGTCACTGTGTTGCCGACGATACGTGAACGCCTGCTGATCGGGGTCGCGGCACACCAACATCAGCAGTGCACTCGGGCATCAGCAGTGAACTCGGGCAGTGCCGTCGTCTTCGCAAACGCGATCACGGTCATCACGGTCACAGCCGGTGGGCTGGCCGGAATGCCCATCCGGTCGGCGGCAAACTATTGAGTCCGCTCTTATGCGGCACCCCCGATCGCCTCGGACGCTAAAGTGTTGTTCGTGATGAGGGTGTTTGGCGGCAGTCGTGGGCGCCTGCTCGCCATTGCGGGCTCGATCGCAATCTCCATCGCGATGTTCCACGCTCAAGGCAAAGAGACACCGACGCCGTTAGTCCAGGCCCCGGAAACGACGCCCTCAGTACAGGCTCCCGCCCTGGCCGGCGCGTCATTCGTGGCCAGTTCCAGGGAAGCGGAATTGTTGGCTGCGAGCGCACCTGTCGCCGCTGCGGACTTCCAGTTCGAGTTGTCCCCCGGTGTCGCGCCGGAGCAGGGGTTACAGGTCCACACCATCTGGGCGGCGCGCGCCATCAGCATGATGTTCCTTGAGATCAAGACCATCGGCGGGTTTCGGCAGGATCCGTTGAAGTGGCATCCCAACGGGTTGGCGATCGACGTGATGATCCCCGACTATCACTCACCCGAGGGCATTGAACTCGGCAACCAGATCGCGGGTTACGCCTTGGCGAATGCTCAGCGGTGGGGAGTGCTTCACGTGATCTGGCGGCAGGGCTTCTACCCGGGCATTGGTGCACCGAGTTGGACCGCGGACTACGGCAACGAGACGGCCAACCATTTCGACCACGTCCATATCGCCACTAACGGGGGCGGCTACCCGACCGGGCGCGAGAAGTATTACCCCGCCTCGATGGTCACCGCGCCGTAGGGCCCGCGTCAGGCGCTTCGGCGGCCGATGCCGCGCTTGAGCAACAGATCCCGCTCGGCCTCGCTCAACCCACCCCAGATTCCGTAGGGCTCACCCACCCGCAGGGCATGGGTGCGGCACTGAGTGATCACCGGGCATTGGCGGCACATCTGCTTTGCCTGCATCTCGCGCTGAGCGCGTGCACGGCCACGCTCCCCATCGGGATGGAAGAAGACTGAGGAGTCCACACCCCGGCAAAGGCCGTCCATCTGCCAATCCCAGACATCTGCGTTCGGCCCCGGTAGCTGTTGCGGCTGTAACAT
>CALQLM010000126.1 GCA_943331415.1 Bifidobacterium breve | reverse complement strand
CTGACGCCAAGTGCTAGACCTCTAGCTGGGCTTGCGTAGATCTGACCTGTTGTGCGGGCGGAGGGATTCGAACCCACACGCTCTCTCGAGCACCGGCACCTAAAGCCGGCATGTCTGCCATTTCATCACGCCCGCAGCGCAGGTTGATTCTATCGCGGCGGTACCGTCATAGCGTGCCCATCACCCGTCGCCGACGCTTCGCGCTGATCCTGCTGGTGATCGTCGCCACCGGCGGTTGCCTGGCGCTGGGCTGGTGGCAGTGGACCCGCTACGAGTCGACATCGGGCAGTTTCCAGAACCTGGGATATGCGCTGCAGTGGCCGTTCTTCGCCGGTTTCTGCGTGTACGCGTACCGCAAGTTCGTCCGCTACGAAGAGAACCCTCCGTCGGCGCCGGGCGCTGACGGTGAACTCACCGAGATCCCGAGCGATCTTCTTCCCGAGCGGCCCGCGCCGCCGACCCCGGCCAGCGGCGATGATCCCGTGCTTCGCGAGTACAACGCCTACCTTGCCGAATTAGCCAGGGCAGACGGCGCCGCCGACAACAATCAGAACAGGACGACCGCATGACCGAATCCCCCGAGGCCCACCCGCTCGCGCCGATCGAGAAGATTCGCTCCGCCCTGACCGGATATCGGGTGATGGCCTGGTTGACGGGTATCTGGTTGATCGCCCTGTGCTACGAGCTCATCCTCAAGTACGTGGTGAAGGTGGAATACCCGCCGGAGTGGATCAGCATCGTTCACGGCTGGGTGTATTTCGTCTACCTACTCTTCACCGCCAACCTCGCAGTGAAGGTCCGTTGGGGCATCGCCAAGACCATCGGCGTACTGCTGGCCGGCACTATCCCGCTGCTGGGCATCATCGTCGAGCAGGTTCAGACCCGCGAGCTCAAGGAGCGGTTCGGCCTGTAGCCGCAGCCCCCGAAGCGAGGCCGTGAAGCGCCGGTACCAACAGCGCCAGCGCCCGCCCGCGATGTGATGCCGCATCCTTCTCGACCGGACTCAACTGGGCTGCGCTGCGGCCTTTGCCGGGGGTCTCGCCCTCGGGTATGAACACCGGGTCATAGCCGAAGCCGCCGTCGCCCAACGGTTCTCGGGCAATCACACCCCGCCAGGATCCACGGACCACCGTAATATCAGCGGGACCGGAGACCAGCGCACAGGCCGAGACGAACGCCGCACCCCGCCGGAAATCCGGGACATCCCCCATCTGGGCTAACAGCAGCGAGTAGTTCGCCGCGTCGTCCCCGTGTCCACCTGACCACCGCGCCGAGAGCACACCGGGCATTCCGTGCAGCGCGGCCACCTCGAGACCGGAATCATCGGCAAGGGTGGGAAGTCCGGTCGCGGCGAACCCGTCACGGGCCTTCGCGATCGCGTTCTCTTCGAACGTGGACCCGATTTCGGGCGCCTCGTCGAACGGCGCGAGGTCATCCAACGACACCAACTCCAACCCGGATATCCCGGCCGCGTCGAGCACCCGGCGTAACTCAGCCAGTTTCTTGGTGTTGCGGCTGGCAACCAGCAGTGTGGTCACACGCTCAGCTTCCGAACGCCTTCTTCGGCGCCGGGCCCTCGGGCAGCACTCCCGGATACGGCAGTGCGAGGGCCTCGCGTTGAACCGCGAACAGCGTCTCGCAGGCGCCGAACGCCGCGTCGAGCATCTTGTCCAGAGTGGAACGCGGGAAGGTCGCACCCTCACCGGTGCCCTGAATTTCCACCAGCGTTCCGGTATCGGTGGACACGACGTTCATATCGACCTCGGCGCGCGAATCCTCCTCGTAGGGAAGGTCGACGCGCACCCGGCCGTCGACCACGCCGACACTGATCGCCGCGATCGCACATGACAGCGGCTTCGGATCGGTGAGTCGGCCGGCCGCGGCCAGGTAGGTGACGGCATCTGAGAGCGCCACATAGGCACCGGTGATCGCGGCAGTACGGGTACCACCGTCGGCCTGCAGTACATCGCAATCGATAGCGATGGTGTTCTCCCCCAGCGCCGCCAGGTCGATACAGGCCCGCAGCGAGCGGCCGACGAGTCGGCTGATCTCATGGGTGCGTCCCCCGACACGACCTCTGACCGCCTCGCGGTCCGATCGGGTGTGGGTGGCGGCGGGCAGCATCGCATACTCGGCGGTCAGCCAGCCCAGCCCGGAACCCTTACGCCAGCGAGGAACGCCCTCGGTGACACTCGCGGTGCACATCACCCGGGTAGCGCCGAACTCGATCAATACCGATCCGGCCGGATTCGAGGTGAAGCCGCGGGTAATGACCACGGGCCGCAATTCGTCGTCGAGCCTGCCATCTAGTCGCACTGCCACGGACAAACCCTAACCCGCGCCGGTCGGTTGCTCAGGACCGGCGGACCTCGATGGTCTCTCCGGCCACCACGGCGTGCACCGGTCCGTCGAACTCGGCCTTGGCCTCACTGATCACATCTTCGCGTGAGGTCCACGGGGGAATGTGGGTCAGCAGAAGTTCGCCCACGCCGGCCAGGTTGGCCACCCGCCCGGCTTCCGCGCCGGACATGTGCAGATCCCTCGGCCGGTCGGGTGCGTCGGTCCAGGATGCCTCGCACAGGAAGACGTCCGCCCCGGCGGCCAGTTCGACCAGCGAGTCGCAGATGCCGGTGTCACCGCTGTAGACCAACGTGGCCCCGTCGGCGTCGGTGACCCGCATCCCGAAGGACTCGGTGGGATGGGTGACCAGGCGAGGCAACACGCTGAGGCCGCCGAACGTCACGGCCTCGCTGTCCACCCAGGGCCGTACCTCGAAGATATCGGAGAAGTCGTCCAGCTCACCGCCCACCGGCGAGGAGGCCGCGGCCAGCCGGGTCCAGGTGTCGCTAGGGCCGTACATGATTCCGCGCTGGGTGGCCGGCGACGGGTGGTAGCGGCGCCAGACGAACAGTCCGGGCAGATCCAGGCAGTGGTCGGCGTGCAGGTGCGACAGCAACACATGTACTTCGTTGGGATCAGCGTGGCGCTGGAGCGCCCCCAGGACTCCGCCGCCGAAGTCCAGCACCAGCGGCGGAGTATCCGGTGCGGTCAGTAAATAGCCGGATGCCGACGAATCCGGCCCCACGACACTGCCGGAGCAGCCGAGCACCGTGATTCGCACGGTGCCAGCTTGCCACGTTGGGCAGACGGACGGCTCAATTCCGGACGCCGACGTGGCGCTGCACCCCGGTGACCACCGGGCCGAGAAATCGGGTCGCCAGCGCGACGAACGCCTCCGGGTCGCCGGTCGCCTCAAACACCCGCGACGCCGGCGGGGCGTCATGCGGGCGCAACTCGTCGCGCTCGGTGAGCACCCGCAGCAGATCCTTGGCGGTCTCCTCGGCACTGGAGACCAAGGTGACGGCAGCGCCCATCGTCAGCTGGATCACTCCGGACAGCAGCGGGTAGTGCGTGCAGCCCAGCACCAGGGTGTCGACCTCGGCCCGTCGCAGTGGCTCCAGGTAACCCTCGGCCAGTCCCATCACCTCCCGACCGCTGGTGATGCCGCGTTCGACGAACTCGACGAATCGGGGACATGCCACGGCGGTGACCTCGACATCGCGGGCGGCGATGAACGCGTCCTGGTAGGCCCCGGAGGAGACGGTGGCCTCGGTGCCGATGACCCCGATGCGGCCCGTGCGGGTGGTCGCGACCGCGTGACGTACGGCGGGCAGGATCACTTCGACGACGGGCACGTCATAGCGTTCCCGCGCATCGCGCAGGAAGGCCGCGGACGCGGTGTTGCAGGCGATCACGAGTGCTTTGACCCCACGGTCCACCAGATCGTCACCGATGGCCAGCGCGTGTGCGCGCACCTCGGGCATGGTCAGTGGCCCGTAGGGTCCGTGGGCGGTATCGCCGACGTAGTTGATCTCTTCGTCGGGCAACTGGTCGATGATCGATCGGGTTACCGTCAACCCGCCGACGCCGGAGTCGAAAATTCCGATCGGCGCGAAAACATCGCTCATGACGGTCCGGGTAAACCGTTGTGCTGCAGTCGTTTCTGGGAACGGGCCTCGCGTTCCGGACCGGACAACCAGTAGGCCGCGAGCACCCCGGCGATCGCGCCGCACAGGTGGCCCTGCCAGGAGACGCCACCGCAGCGGTCAAGCACCGGGACCGCACCCCATAGGATGCCGCCGTAGACGAACAGCACCACCAGCCCGGTGACGATCTGCCAGATGTGGCGGGTGAACCAGCCGAACACCAGCAGAAATGCCAGCCACCCGAAGATCAGCCCGGAGGCGCCGATGTGGTTGGTGGGGAGTGCGCAGCTACCCAGACCACCGATCAACCAGGTGCCGAATCCGCCAACGATCCAGATGATCGCCGTCGCCCAGACGAACCGCGACATTCCGGCCAGGGTCACCAGGAATCCGAGCACCAGGGCGGGAACCGTGTTGGCAACCAGGTGACGCCAGTCGGCATGCAGCAGGGGCGAGAACACGATGCCCCACAGTCCGTCGCTTTCCAGCGGACGGATGCCATTGCGATCCAGCCTGTGCCCGCTGAGCTGGTCGACGATCTCGATCAGGTAAAGCAGCGCGACGAAGGACAGAATTGTCGCGCCGCCGGCCTTGGCGCCCGACCACCTGGTGGGTGGCGTCCCGGACGACGGCTCGGTCATAGACACCAAGCTACCGGCGAGCACCGAACGCACCGGGCACCATGCCGCGGTAGGTGGGTATCGCGGCCACCGACTCAGCGGCCAGCACCCCGGCGAGAACGGCTCTGGCCAGACAATCCGCCGCCGCCACCCCGATCGCGGTGGTGAGGGCCGTTTCCGGGCTCATCGCCGCCGGGGTGTCCGGCGATGGCTCAACCTCGACGGCGCCGGTGGCCAGCATGAAGACGGTATCGCCGTCCAGCGGCGTATGCACCGGCCGGATCGACCGGGCCAGGCCGTCCTGGGCCGCGACGGCGACCCGGTGACACGCGGCTTTGGACAGTGCGGCATCGGTGGCGATCACCGCGATGGTGGTGTTCAGTGGCCCCAGTTCGCGGTGGCGCGCGGCATAGGCGGCGATCTGCTCGGGCGGCGGCGAGCTCAGCCCGAACTCGGCGGCGAATTCGGCCATCCATGGCAGGCCGGTGGCGGTGTCGAACACCTCGCCGGCGGAGTTGACTACGACGATCGCCCCCACCGTCACGCCGGACTCCATCACCGTCGAGGCGGTTCCGATACCGCCTTTGAGCACGCCCGCCCGCGCCACCACTCCGG
>CALQLM010000125.1 GCA_943331415.1 Bifidobacterium breve | reverse complement strand
CGTCGTAGTCGGTCTGGTTGCCACCGAGCAGATCGAACTCTTTTACGGGGACAGTGAATCCCAAGCCGCCGTGGCGTCGACCATCCCGCTGGGCCGGCTGGCACAGCCCGCTGAAATCGGTTGGGCCACCGCATTTTTAGCCTCGGATGCGGCTTCCTACATCAGCGGAGCAACGCTTGCCGTACATGGCGGGGGCGAGCCACCACCGTATCTGTCTGCTTCGAGCGCAAACAAGTAAGGGAGAGAGACACCATGGGATTGCTCGACGGACGGGTTGTCATCGTCACCGGCGCCGGTGGCGGGATCGGACGCGCGCATGCGCTCGCCTTTGCCGCGGAGGGTGCGCGAGTGGTCGTCAACGACATCGGCGTCGGACTGGACGGCTCGCCCGCCGGCGGGGGCAGTGCCGCTCAAGGTGTTGTTGACGAGATCGTTGCGGACGGTGGGGAAGCCGTCACCAGTGGCGCGAACGTGGCTGAGTGGGACGAAGCCGCCGGGCTGATTCAGACCGCAGTCGACACCTTCGGCCAACTCGACGTCCTGGTGAACAACGCCGGCATCGTGCGGGACCGGATGATCGCCAACACCAGCGAGGATGAGTTCGACGCCGTTATCGCCGTGCACCTCAAGGGGCATTTCGCCACCACCCGGCATGCCGCCGCCTACTGGAGGGCGCTGTCCAAGGAGGGCACAGCGGTGGACGCCCGGATCATCAACACCAGTTCCGGCGCCGGACTGCAGGGCAGCGTCGGGCAGGGCAACTACAGCGCCGCCAAGGCCGGCATCGCCGCGCTGACTCTGGTGGCGGCCGCCGAGATGGGCCGCTACGGCGTCACCGTCAACGCGATCGCGCCGTCGGCGCGCACGCGGATGACCGAAACTGTCTTCGCCGACATGATGTCAACCCAGGACAAGGATTTCGATGCGATGGCGCCGGAGAACATCTCTCCGCTGGTGGTCTGGCTAGGCAGCGTCGAATCCCGCGATGTCACCGGCCGGGTGTTTGAGGTCGAGGGCGGCATCATCCGCGCGGCCGAAGGCTGGCAGCACGGCGCCGAGGTGGACAAGGGCGCCCGCTGGGAACCCGGTGAGCTCGGCCCCGTCGTGCGCAGCCTGCTCGCCGAGGGACGGCCACCCGTTCCGGTTTACGGGGCCTGAGTTTCCGACACATGCGAGGCCGGTTGGCGTACAGATTGACCGTGAGACCGGACATAGCTACCGTTCACCTTGGTTGGGGAGGGGAGGACACCCGGATGTCGATTCTGAGCAGTGGTTTGCGGGTGGCGACAGCCGCCGTCGTGGTGGCGTTCTCGTTCGCCGGGCCGAACACGGCCGGCATTGCCCGCGCCGACGGCCCTGATGGCTCGGCGGTTGCGTCGGACTCGGCTCATGTCGGTCCGGCGGTGCGGTCCCGATCTGCGCGCGCCCCGCAGCGCGTCGCCTCCTCGCCTCCGGTCGCCGCGCAAAGGGCCGCAGCTGCCGCTTCCCGGAACCAGACGCCTCAGCGGATGCCGGCGTCAAGTATTGGGCACTCCCGGGGTGACGCGCTGCCGGCCTCCTCGGTGGCCGTCCGCTCTGCGGCGAGCACGTCGGTCGACTCCACGCAAGGCGTCGGCGGATCCACGGCTACGGCAGTGAACAGCGCTGCATCCGCCGCAACAGCGATCGCTGACAAGGTCGCCGCAGCCCACATCGGTACTGTCGGCTCATCCGCTCGAAAAGCGTTGCAGGATAGGGCGTCCTGCCCGAGTTGCTGGGCCTTTGACGGGGGTCAACTCCACGCCGCGCTACCTCCGAAGATTGTCGTGGCGATCAACCAACTCTTCGACAACGCCGCGAACTGGCTCTCGGGACTGCCGCCCAGCCCGGTCCGAGACCTGGTCGCCGGAGCCCTGGTCCTGGTCCGTCGAACCTTCTTCAATTTCGACGGCGGCAACGTGGGCTCGGGCGTGGGCTCGGCGGGGACCATCACCTTCACCGAACTCGACTCGCTGACGTCGCCGCTCGCCGTGCGGGTCGACAAGACCCAGCAGAAGGCCGACGCGATCAAGGTCGACGCAGGAACGACGTTCACTCTGACACTGCCCGGAGCGGCAAGCGGATACACCGTGGTGGCCAACAAGCCGAATTTGGTCGACATCACGACGGCCGGCTCGCAGATTCAGGTCACGGCGAAAACACCCGGCTTTCTCGGGCTGGCCATCACATCCAAAGACGGCAATGCCGAGCGCTACGTGGGCCTCTACATCGCCGATCCGGCGACCCACGTCGTGCCGGACACCGTGACGGGCTATGTGCCGGTGGGTTCGGTGACCACTCCCGGTGCCAGCGGTGCCAACTTCCTAGAGAGCTTCAACTACCGGTCCGGGGTCGCTCCGATCGATTACCTCTACATCTACGACCAGGGCGGCGCCGACTACACCGACGGCAACCTCAAGGGCCTGCTCACCCAGGCGGCACAGCACGGCGAGGTGCCCGTCGTCGTCTTCTACAACATCCAGAACGTCCTGGACGCCGCCGGCAAGCCGACGAACGTCGTCGAGGGTCCCGACGCGGCGTTTCAGGCCATCAACAACTTCAGTCGGTCAGACGCCGTGCCCGCGCAGGACCCGAGCCTGTTCGACGGATATATGGATCGCTACTACGCCAAAGTTAAGACCGACTTCACCACGATGAACGACCTCGGGATCCCGGTGCAGATCGTGATGGAACCGGACTTCCTGGGCTACATGGCGTCTGCGCTGCCGAGCTTCCAGTCGGACGCTTTCGTGCCGGTGAAGGGCGACCGTACCCAGAACACCGCCCTGGTCTCCGCGATGTACGACCAGGGGCTGCTCACCCAGGGAGTCGATCCGAGCTTCCCCAACACGGTCGCCGGCATGGTCCAGGCGATGAACTACTACGTGGGTACTGACATGCCGAACTTGCGGATCGGCTGGAAGACCAACCTCTGGGCCGTGGCCGACCAGCAGAACTGGTCGCTGGGCCTGCTGCACATGACCGACACCAGCACCTATCCCTGGCAGGGCGAGTGGACCGGGCCGGCGAAAACCTGGGCGGAGGGGCGCGCTTTCATCGCCGGCCAAGCGGCCGGACTGGCCTCATTCCTGGACAAGGTGGGTGTGAGGTACTGGCAGGGCTCGGCAGATCGGACACCGTTCCTCGCGATCGACAAGTACGGCGTAGACGGTGCCTATACCTTCGATCCTGCCGTGTTCGACCCGGGCACGCAGACTGCGGCCTTCGGCAACCTCGGTTCCTTCGTCCTCGGCGCGAACAACAACATCGCGAAGCTCACCGAGGCCGACAGCCAGAAATACTTCGCGTTGTCCAAGGCAGACTTCCAGGCGTTCTGCGCGAAGTACGCCGGGACCGGATTCAACCCGGCGGCCGCCGATGTCCAGGCCGTGTTCACCACGCTGCAGAACGCCGCCAAGGCCGACCCGAACCTCGCGCAGTGGTTCTTCAACGCCGATCAGTGGAACAACTACCTGTACTTCGTCGAGAATCTGTCCGACAAGCTCGGCGGCACCAAGGTAATGCTGTGGCAGATCCCGCAGGGGCACATCAACGGGTCGACGACTCTGTCCGGCCGGGACCTGAGCAACACCAACGCCAACTTCGAGGATTCCGCGACGAGTTACTTCTTCGGCGACTCGTTCACCGCGACCGGCGGACGGCTGGACCATTTCAAAACCAACAGGGCCGGGGATCCGCTTGTGTCGGACTCCGGGAACACCATCACCTGGGGTGAGCACATGACGCTGGCCGGTCAGTCGGGCGTGATGTCCGTGCTCTTCGGCGCCGGACTCGGAGTCTCCACTCGGGGTACGCCCACACCCGGTGGCCTGATCAACGACCACAACTTCTGGTTCGACAAGGCCACCGGTTACCTCAGCGGGGTCAGCCAGTAGCTACCCAGAGCGGCGCGCGACGGGATTACGGGTCGCAGATGACGACCGGGATCACCCGGTCGGTCCAGGACTGGTAGTCGTCGAAGCTGGTGTACATCGCCGCCATCTTCGGCCAGTAGTGCGCCCGCTCCTCCTCGGTGGCGTCGCGCGCGGTCAGGTTGAGCACCTCATCTTTGACCTGGACCGACACCTTGGGGTTGGCCTTGAGATTGAGATACCACATCGGGTTGGTGGCCGCCCCACCCTGCGAGGCGATCAGAACAATCCGGTTGCCTTCGCGCATGAACAGCAGCGGGCTGACCCGTGGCTCCCCGGTCTTGCGACCGGTGGTCGTCAGCAGCGCGACCGGCGCACCCTGCAGGAACTTGCCGCCGATCCTGCCCCCGGTCTTCTTGTAGACGAAGGTGTTGGCCCTCGACATCCACTTGATGATGGTCTTGGTCCGTGGGCTGTTCAGACCCTTGGGTGCTGGTTTGGCAGACATGGCTGCACTCCTGGTTCGCTCGACGAATGGATGAAATCTAACCCGGATGTGGTGAATCTGGCCGTCGTCGGGGATAACGAAGGTCTCGTCCACCCGTGCTGCCATCCGCCGGCCCGCCGCCGAGATCTTCGTCAGCACCGCGAATTCGGCGCGCACCTCGTCGCCGTGGATCGTGTACTTCGGGGTGGTGGTCGCACTGATGATCCGGTACTGCGGCCCACGAATGAGGTTGCGCCGCAGGTGCTCTCCGGAGAACCCGTTCTTGATGCCCTGCTCGATGCGGGTGCAGTCCGGGGCGAACGGCACCGAATCCCCGTCGTGGCTGACCAGCGCGTCGATATAGGCCTGCGCCGCGGCGATCCGGTCGGGGACGGGCAGCGCTAAATCCGCTCGATGATGGTGCCGGTCGACAGCGCACCGCCGGCGCACATGGTGATCAGCGCGGTGGATTTGTCGGTGCGCTCAAGCTCATGCAGTGCGGTGGTGATCAGTCGGCTGCCGGTGCTGCCCACGGGGTGACCCAGTGCGATCGCACCGCCGTTGACGTTGACCTTGTCCATATCGGCCTTGTGCACCTGAGCCCAGCTGAGTACCACCGAGGCGAACGCCTCGTTGATCTCGACGAGGTCGATATCGCCCATGGTCATACCGGCTTTCTCCAACACTTTCGCGGTGGACTGCACCGGACCGTCGAGGTGGTAGTAGACCTCGGAGCCGACGAGAGCCTGGCTGACGATGCGTGCCCGCGGCTTGAGTCCAAGGGCTTTGGCCTTGTCCTCATCCATCCACAGCACGGCGGCCGCGCCGTCGGAGATCTGCGATGAGGT
>CALQLM010000124.1 GCA_943331415.1 Bifidobacterium breve | reverse complement strand
TCGAAGTACAACTCGGTGGTGGGCGAGCCCTTGATGCCGAGCTTGCGCTCCTTGGGTCCGATAGTGAAACCCTCGTCGTCCTCGTGGACCATGAACGCCGAGATGCCGTTGGCGCCCTTGTCGGGATCGCTGACCGCCATCACCGTGTACCAGGCGGACTTGCCGCCGTTGGTGATCCAGCACTTGGAGCCGTTGAGGATCCAGTCGTCACCGTCAGCCTTGGCGCGGGTCCGCATCGACGCCGCGTCACTGCCGGCTTCGCGTTCGGACAGCGCGTAGGACGCCATCTTGCCGTCGGCGATCTCGGGCAGCACCTTCTTCTTCAGCTCATCGGATCCGCGCAGGATCAACCCCATCGTGCCCAGCTTGTTGACCGCCGGGATCAGCGACGCCGAGGCGTCGACCCGGGCGACCTCCTCGATGACGATGCAGGCCGCCACCGAGTCCGCACCCTGGCCTCCGAAATCCTCGGGCACATGCACCGCGTTGAAACCCGACGCGTTCAACGCATCGAGGGCCTCCTGCGGAAAGCGCGCCTCTTCGTCCACCGCAGCGGCGTACGGCTCGATTTCCTTTTCCGCCAGTGCCCGGATCGCAGCCCGTAACTCCTCGTGCTCCTCCGGTAACTGGAAGACATCGAACGACGGATCAGACATGCCAGCCTCCTAATTGCTCAGGGAAGAATTTACCCGCTCTTTCACCCACCGAGTAATCGCGCCTGAAGCGCGCGGTCCTTCTCCAAAACCTCCGCCTCGAGGCTGTCCTGGAAATCGGCCATCCGCGTGCGCAGACTCGAATCCGCGCAACCCAGGATCCGGACCGCCAACAAACCCGCGTTGCGGGCCCCGCCGATCGAGACGCACGCCACCGGAACCCCGGCCGGCATCTGAACGATCGACAGCAGGGAGTCCAGGCCGTCGAGTGTGGCCAGCGGCACCGGCACGCCGATCACCGGCAGCGGGGTGGCCGAGGCCACCATTCCGGGTAGATGCGCCGCGCCGCCCGCGCCGGCGATGATCACTTCGATACCGCGACCGGCCGCCCCGCGGGCGTAGTCCAACATGCGTCCCGGAGTGCGATGCGCCGACACCACACCGACTTCGAAGGCAACCTCGAATTCGGCCAACGCCTCGGTGGCGGCCTCCATCACCGGCCAGTCACTGTCGCTGCCCATGATCAGGCCAACCCGAGGCTTAGCCCTGTCCGCCGTCACGTCCGCCGTCATGTGCGCCCTCCCATCCGTCAGACCAGTCTGCGTGCGATAACCAGTGTGCCGCGCGTTCGGCGCGCTCCCGCACCCGCCCGGGATCATCACCCAGAACATTCACATGCCCGATCTTGCGGCCCGGGCGCTCTCCCTTGCCGTAGAGGTGCACATGGGCGTCCGGGATCCGGCCGAACAGGTGGTGCACCCGCTCATCCATGCTCATCGCCGGCTCGATGGCCGCGCCGAGCACATTGGCCATCACCGTCACCGGTGCGATCGCGCGGGTGTCACCCAGCGGGTAATCCAGCACCGCGCGCAGGTGTTGTTCGAACTGACTGGTGATCGACCCGTTCATGGTCCAGTGACCGGAGTTGTGCGGACGCATGGCCAACTCATTGATCATCAGCGCGCCGTCGGTGGTTTCGAAAAGTTCGACGGCGAGCACTCCGACCACACCGAGTTCGTGGGCGATCCGCAGTCCCAGTTGCTCGGCTTCGGTGGCCAGCTGTTCGGATAACCCGGGTGCCGGTGCCACCACGGTCACGCAGATCCCGTCGCGCTGAACGGTTTCCACGATCGGCCAGGCTGCACCCTGTCCCAGCGGTGAGCGGGCCACCAACGCCGACAGTTCGCGGCGCATCGAGACCTGCTCCTCGAGGAGAACCGGAACACCCGAGTCAAGGTATTCCGACACCACCTTGCGGGCGTGGGCCAGATCGGTGGTCAGTACCACCCCGCGGCCGTCGTATCCGCCACGGACGGTCTTGACCACCAACGGGGTATCGACCCGGGCGGCGAACGTATCGACGTCGGCGAGGGTGTCGACGGCGGTGAACCGCGGCACCGGCGCACCCAACTCGCTGAGCCGGTGTCGCATGGCCAACTTGTCCTGAGCGAAGATCAGCGCCCCCGGCGGGGGCAGCACCGCGACGCCCTCGGCGACGAGGGTGTCCAGCAGGTGGGTCGGCACGTGCTCGTGGTCAAAGGTCAGTGCGTCCGCGCCGGCCGCCACGCGTCGCAGCGCATCCAGATCGGTGTGGGATCCGACCACCACATCGGGACTCACCTGGGCCGCCGGATCGCCCGCGTCTGCCGCGAGCACGCGCAAGCTCTGACCGAGGGCGATCGCCGCCTGATGCGTCATCCTGGCCAGTTGCCCACCGCCCACCATCGCAACCTTCGGCACGCGCCATATGGTGTCACAATCGCGGCCTACCTGCGATGACCAGCGTCTCTTCGCAAGCTGCGGCGATATCCGTAGACTTCCCGCTGTGTCTTTCGCTGATGCCACGATCGCCCGGCTGCCCCGGTCGATGAGGCCCTTCGCCGAACAGCACCACGAACTGATCAAGTTCGCGATCGTCGGAGCCACCACATTCATCATCGACTCGGTGATCTTCTACACCCTCAAACTGACCATCCTGGAGCCCAAGCCGGTGACGGCCAAGGTGATCTCCGGGATCGTCGCGGTGATCGCCTCCTACATCCTCAACCGGGAGTGGAGCTTCCGGGATCGCGGTGGCCGCGAACGTTCGCATGAGGCACTGCTGTTCTTCGGTGTCAGCGGAGTGGGCGTGCTGTTGAGCATGGCTCCGCTGTGGTTCTCCAGTTACGTGTTGGGTCTGCGGGTACCCGACGTCACCCTGACCGTCGAAAACATCGCCGACTTCATCTCCGCCTACATCATCGGCAACCTGCTGCAGATGGCGTTCCGGTTCTGGGCGCTGCGGCGCTGGGTATTCCCCGACGAGATGGGCCGCGACCCGGAAACGACGCTGGAGTCGGTGCTGAGTACCGGCGGTATCACCGAGGCGATCGAGGACGAGATCGAGGCGCGCCACACCGTGGTGACGCCACTGCGGCCCCGCCGGTCCGCACCCGACGATCAGTACTCTTCAGAATCCAACGTGTCGAAGACTTCGTGATACAGCAGTGAATGCACCTGCTCGACACCGGGAATATCGTGGAACTCCAGGGGATCCTGCGACGCCGATTCGATGACGAGGGTGCCGGTGCGCAACATCCGGTCGACGAGACCGTGCCGGAACTCGACACTGTTGATCCGTGCCAACGGGATGTCGATCCCGGCCCGGGTCAGCACCCCGTGGCGATACATCACCCTGCGGTCGGTAATCACGAAATGGGTTGTCAGCCAGTCGAAGAATGGTCGTAGCGTCAACCAGCTGACCAGAATCAGCCAGATCACCGCGATCACCGCCGACACCACCTGCTGGGCGCGCGGGTCCCAGCCGGTCCGGCTGACCACCGCGGCGGCGAATGAAGCCAGCGCCGTGGTGACCAGCAGAACCAGCACGGGTCCGATGAGACGCTTGAAGTGCGGGTGGCGGTGCAGCACCACCTGCTCACCGTCGGCGAGAACATTGTTGGGATAGCCCATGATGTTCCGCGCCTCAATGACCGGCAGTCGTGGCGATCTGGAATGCAGAGATCGTCATGATCAGGCAGATTATCGCGACTAGTCCGACCGCGAAGACCCCGAGCGATTTGGTCCAGTGTTTCTCGCCGAAGCTGCCCGAGTCGGAGTCACTGAGGCCTGCCGGCCACATCAGCATGATCGCAGATGCGAATATGGCGGTTCCAAAAACCGTAAAGGCCCAAGTGTAGGTATGAAGTCCGCCGATCGCGGGACCGAATCCGGACGGCTCTCCCGGAACCGGACATGCGTTGATCAGGATGTGTCTGCCTGCTGCGAGTGCGCCTGAGACGGCGAACATGATCGAGATGGCGTAGTGCCTGATCCGCATTCCCACGGCCAGGTTCATACCAGCGCCGAGAGTAACGCCGATCATGCACAGTCGCTGTAACTGGCAGAGCTTGCACGGAGCGTCGCCCTCACCGAACTGGTAGTACAGGGAGGCTGCCAACACGGCGGCAATCCCCAAGATCCCGACGGCATTGAGAACTCGAGCGGTGATGATCGATCTGCCGACCACTGAACTCGGTGCGGTCACAAGCTCACCCCAATCGCAACATCGGACAGCAGCACATAGATCACGAGGGTGAGCAATACGCATGCCAGCGCGGCGATCCAGGTCCAGCCCGCCCGCAGGATCGTGGCGGCCAGACAAGCGCACATGAGGAGAAAACCCACTGCTGTCAGCCAGAGCGTCATCGCTGGTGGTCCTCCTCTGTCACACTATTTCCCAGTTCCGGTCGTCAATGCCACGATGCACGACGCGCCGGAAAAGAGACAACTTTTTAGCCAGATAATGGCCGCAAGCAAGCGGTCTAGCATCGCCAACCATGACGGAAGCACCCCCTATTTCTCGTCGTCGCACCGCACTTGGCAAGGCCACCGCATGACTCACCCGCTCACCACCCTCACCGCCCGCATCGACGAGGCGTTCGCCTGGCTGGACGTGCATCCACCGGCGCACCCCGCCACCCACGCGGTCGCCGACGCGCTGGCGGGCATCCGGAACGTGATCGACGCCGGCTTCGGCCCCACCGCGCCCGAAGCCGCGCGCACCTGGATCGCCTGGACCGCGATCGGTACCGAGGCGCTGGCCGCCGGGCTGCCCGGCGAGGACGATGAGCTCGCCGATCTGGTGCGCGAGATCGGCCGGCTGTGGCGCGAACTCCCCCCGGGCATCTCGCTGGGGAAGACACGCCGACGCGGGCCGTCGCCGGCGCCGGTGTTCGTGATCGTCGGGGCGCGCCCGGTGCGCACCGTGCCCATGGTGGACGGCGGTCTGGACGTGCTGGCCTTCGATTGGGCGACCGGACACCTGGTGCGCGATATGTCCCAGCTCGAGGCGGTGGTGGCACCGGGCGATCGTGATGTCGACGTGGTGGATGTCACCGCGTTCTACGACGCCGTGCACGCGCTGAGGCGCCAGCGTGGCCTGCCCGAGCCGGTCGCGCCGACACCGGAGTCCGCGCCGGGCGTCGACGTCGACTGGCTGCCCACCGGATCGGCCACCCGGCCCTACCGCGCCGTGGTGAACGGCGACGAGTGGGTGGTACGGGTCAACGACTGGCCGCAGGAGCCCACGGTCTATCACCTGGAGGTCAACGGCAGCGATGCTTTCGGCTTCGACGGATGGCCCGATACC
>CALQLM010000123.1 GCA_943331415.1 Bifidobacterium breve | reverse complement strand
TCTTCGCCTGATGCGTCTCGAGCAGATGTACCAGGATGTGATCCTCGATCACTACAAACATCCGCACCACCGGGGATTGCGCGAACCCTTCGGCGCCGAGGTGTTCCACGTCAACCCGACCTGTGGGGACGAGGTGAGGTTGCGGGTGGCGCTCTCTGACGACGGGCAACGGGTCACTGACGTCTCCTATGACGGACAGGGGTGTTCGATCAGTCAGGCCGCCACCTCGGTGCTAGCCGACCTGGTGATCGACCGGACGGTGCCGGATAGCCTGGCGATCGTGGCCGCGTTCACCGATATGGTGTCTTCCCGCGGCACCGTCGCCGGCGACGAGGATGTGCTCGGCGACGGTATCGCCTTCGCCGGGGTCTCGAAATATCCGGCCCGGGTGAAATGCGCCCTGCTGGGTTGGCTTGCGTTCAAGGCCGCGGTCGCGGAGGCGGCGGCATCAACGGGTGCATGTCACCCCGATTTGCAGGAGGAACCATGACCGATACAGCCTCTGAGGAGTTATTGGCCGATATGGAGGAGGCCATGCGTGACGTGGTCGACCCCGAACTCGGCATCAACGTCGTGGATCTTGGCCTGCTGTACGGACTCAACGTCGAGAAGAGCGAGACGGGCACCGTCGCGCTGGTGGATATGACGCTGACGTCAGCTGCCTGTCCGCTGACCGATGTCATCGAAGACCAGGTCCTCAATGCACTGGTGGGTGCGGGTCTGGTCAGTGAGATCAAGATCAACTGGGTGTGGAATCCGCCGTGGGGGCCGGACAAGATCACCGATGACGGCCGCGAACAACTGCGCGCTCTGGGCTTCACGGTCTAGCCGCCCCGGGAACATAGCCGAACCGTCAGGCGTTGCGATTGTCATGGCTACCCGAGACCTCACCGAACACGACTTCAATGACACCATCGCCGGCAATGACATCGTGCTGGTCGACTTCTGGGCTACCTGGTGCGGTCCCTGCCGCGCCTTCGCGCCGACCTTTACCAAAGCGTCCGAGCAGCACCCCGACATCGTGTTCGGCAAGGTCGACACCGAGGCCCAGGAGCAGCTCGCCGCGGCGGCTGAAATCCGTGCCATCCCGACTCTGATGGCGTTCAAGAAGGGCCACCTGGTGTTCAATCAGGCCGGTGCGTTGCCGCCGGCGGCGCTCGACGACCTCATTACGCAGATCCGCGAATTCGACCTCGATGCGGCGGCCGCTGAAGCGCCGCCGGTCACCGACCTCTGACCTCGCAGCCGGGCACGCGATAGCGTGCACTGGTGAACCATGACTCAGGCTTTGTGCTTCTTGACCGGCCCCGCCCTCATGTGGCGCTGATCACCCTGAATCGGCCGGAGCGGATGAACTCCATGGCCTTCGACATCATGGTGCCGCTCAAAGACCTGCTGGCCGAACTCCACAACGACAATGACGTGCGTGTGGTCGTGTTGACGGGATCAGGCAGGGGATTCTCCTCGGGCGCCGACCACAAGTCGGCCGGATCGGTTCCGCACGTCGACGGGCTCACCCGTCCGACCTACGCGCTGCGGTCCATGGAGGTCCTCGACGAGGTGATTCTGGCCATGCGCCGCCTGCATCAGCCGATCATCGCCGCAGTCAACGGCGCGGCAATCGGTGGCGGTCTGTGCCTGGCGTTGGCGGCCGATATCCGAGTGGCCTCCGATGCCGCCTACTTCCGGGCTGCCGGTATCAACAATGGCCTGACCGCCAGCGAGCTGGGGCTGAGCTACCTGCTGCCCAGGGCGATCGGCTCATCACGGGCCTTCGAGATCATGCTCACCGGCCGAGATGTCGACGCCGCCGAGGCCGAACGCATCGGACTGGTGTCCCGGCAGGTGCCCGGGTCGGAGTTGCTGCCGACCTGCTTTGAGATGGCCGAGCGGATCGTCGGGTTCTCCAGACCGGGCACCGAGCTGACCAAGCGGACGCTGTGGACCGGGCTGGACGCCGGTACCCTGGAGGGACATATGCAGGCCGAGGGCCTTGGGCAACTCTATGTGCGCCTGCTCACCGCTAATTTTGAAGAGGCGGTTGCCGCGCGCGCACAGCAGCGCCCCCCGGTCTTCACCGACGACAAGTAGCCCACCGCACCCCGGGCCGCAGAGGAGATACGGCGCCAATGATCACCGCTACGGACCTTGAGGTCCGCGCCGGGGCGCGCACCCTGCTGCTCGCAGAAGGACCGGCACTGCGAATCCAGCCCGGTGACCGCATCGGACTGGTGGGACGCAATGGTGCCGGCAAGACGACCACTATGCGGATCCTGGCGGGGGAGAGCCAGCCCTATGCCGGGTCCGTGGTCAATACCGGTGAGGTCGGTTATCTGCCGCAGGATCCGCGCGAGGGCGATTTGGATGTCCTGGCTCGCGACCGGGTGCTGTCCGCGCGCGGGCTGGACACCCTGCTGGCCGACTTGGAGAAGCAACAGGTTCTGATGGCCGAGGTGGTCGATGACACCGAACGCGACAAGGCCATCCGCCGCTACGGCAACCTCGAGGAACGTTTCGCCGCGCTTGGTGGCTATGCGGCCGAAAGTGAGGCAGGTCGGATCTGCGCCAGCCTTGGTCTGGCCGAACGGGTCCTCACCCAGTCGTTGCGCACGCTGTCCGGCGGCCAGCGCCGCCGGGTCGAGCTGGCCCGAATTCTGTTCGCTGCCAGCGACTCCGGCGCCGGATCCGCGATGACACTGCTCCTCGACGAGCCCACCAACCACCTGGACGCTGACTCCATCGGCTGGCTTCGCGACTTCCTCAAGGCACACACCGGCGGACTGGTGATCATCAGCCACAACGTCGAGTTACTTGCCGATGTCGTGAACCGGGTGTGGTTCCTCGACGCGGTGCGCGGCGAAGCCGATGTGTACAACATGAGCTGGCAGAAATACCTGGACGCGCGGGCCACCGATGAGCAACGGCGTCGTCGCGAACGCGCCAACGCGGAGAAGAAAGCGTCCGCGTTACGGACCCAGGCCGCCAAGATGGGAGCCAAGGCCACCAAAGCCGTTGCTGCGCAGAATATGCTGCGTCGCGCCGAACGCATGATGTCCGCCCTCGACGATGAGCGGGTGGCTGACAAGGTGGCCAAGATCCGGTTTCCGAACCCTGCGCCGTGCGGCCGCACTCCGCTCGTGATCAAGGGCCTGACGAAGAACTACGGCTCACTGGAGGTTTTCAGCGGGGTCGATCTGGCCATCGACCGCGGGTCCCGGGTGGTGGTGCTGGGACTCAATGGCGCGGGCAAGACCACCCTGCTGCGGTTGATCGCCGGCGCCGAGCCTATGGACTCGGGGCACATCGAACCGGGACACGGCCTCAAGATCGGCTACTTCGCGCAGGAACACGACACCCTCGACCCGGCCGCAACCGTGTGGGAGAACATTCGCCACGCCGCGCCCGACACCGGCGAGCAGGAGTTGCGCAGTCTGCTCGGCGCCTTCATGTTCATCGGACCGCAACTCGACCAGCAGGCCGGGACGTTGTCCGGTGGCGAGAAGACCCGCCTTGCGCTGGCGGGACTGGTGGCCTCCACGGCCAATGTGCTGCTCCTCGACGAACCGACCAATAACCTCGATCCGGCCTCGCGTGAGCAGGTGCTCGACGCATTGCGCAGCTACCTGGGCGCGGTGGTTCTGGTCACCCATGATCCCGGCGCAGCCGAGGCACTCGAACCCCAGCGGGTAGTCCTGCTGCCCGACGGCACCGAGGATTACTGGTCTGAGGAGTACTCGAGCCTGATCGAGCTCGCCTGACAGGGGCCGTTAGCTCGCGCTTGCCCGCAGCATATTGCGCAGCACGTACTGCAGGATCCCACCGTTGCGGTAGTAATCAGCCTCGCCGGGGGTGTCGATGCGTACGACGGCATCGAACTCCACAGCGCTGCCATCGGCCTTGACCGCCTTGACGTGAACGGTCTTCGGGGTCTTGCCGGCATTCAGATCCTCGATGCCGGTGATGTCATAGACCTCGGTGCCGTCGAGTTTCAGCGACTTCGCCGACTCACCGGCGGGGAACTGCAGCGGAATGACTCCCATGCCAATGAGATTCGAGCGGTGGATACGCTCGAATGACTCGGTGATCACCGCGCGCACACCCAGCAGGCTGGTGCCCTTGGCCGCCCAGTCGCGCGAGGACCCTGAGCCGTACTCCTTGCCGCCGAGCACCACCAGGGGGATTTTTTTCGCCGCGTAGTTCTGCGCGGCGTCATAGATGAACGCCTGTGGTCCGCCGTCCTGGGTGAAGTCGCGGGTGTAGCCACCCGCGGGCACCTCTCCCAAACCGGCGAGCACCTGGTTGCTGAGTCGGATGTTGGCGAATGTTCCGCGGATCATCACCTCATGGTTGCCGCGCCGTGAGCCCAGCGAATTGAAATCAGCCGGCTTGACTCCGTTGGCTTCCAGGTATTGCGCCGCCGGCGTGCCCTTCTTGATACTGCCCGCCGGTGAGATGTGGTCGGTGGTCACCGAATCGCCCAGCAACGCAAGAACTCTCGCACCCTTGATGTCGTTGACAGGCTGCGGATGGGCCGGCATTCCGTCGAAATACGGTGGTTTGCGGACGTAGGTGGACTTTGGATCCCAGGCGAAGGTGTTGCCCGACGGTGTGGGCAGGTTGCGCCAGCGCTCGTCGCCGGTGAACACGTCCGCGTAGCTGCTGGTGAACATCTCGCGGTTAATCGAGGATGCGATCGTGTCGTCAATCTCCTTCTGTGACGGCCAGATGTCCTTCAAGAACACCTTGTTGCCGTGCGTGTCCGTGCCCAGGGGGTCGGATTCGAAATCGAAGTCCATGGTGCCGGCGATGCCGTAGGCGATCACCAACGGCGGTGAGGCCAGATAGTTCATCTTCACGTCGGGGGAGATACGGCCCTCGAAGTTGCGGTTACCGGACAGCACCGCCGTCACCGACAGGTCGTTGTCGTTGATCGCCTTCGAGATCTCCGGGGCCAATGGGCCGGTGTTACCGATACAGGTGGTGCACCCGTAGCCGCCCAAGTAATAGCCGAGCTTCTCCAGGTAGGGCCACAGGCCGGCTTTGTTGTAGTAGTCGGTCACGACCTGTGATCCGGGCGCCATATTGGTCTTGACCCATGGCTTGGTGGTCAGCCCCTTCTCGACGGCCTTTTTGGCCAGCAGTGCCGCGCCGAGCATCACCGACGGGTTGGAGGTGTTGGTGCATGAGGTGATCCCGGTGACCACGACCGCGCCGTGATCGAGAATGAACTCACCGCGCTCAGAGGATTTCACCACCACGGGCTTACTGGGCCGACCGTGCGAGCCGTTGGCCGCCGACGGC
>CALQLM010000122.1 GCA_943331415.1 Bifidobacterium breve | reverse complement strand
GGCGCCTGCTCACCCGACTGGCAGCCATTGTGGCTGTTCCCCTCGCAGTCGCCGGCGTATCTGTAGGACCGGCACACGCCACAGAGCAATCTGACGCTCAGCTGGTTTCCAGCCAGCGCTCCGCCATATCGGTTGCCGGCTCCGAGCGCGGATTGCAGATTCAGACGATCATGGCCAGACGAGCCATCGTCTCGCGGTTCCCCGAGATTCGGGAGATCGGTGGGGTCCGGCCCGACAGCATGAAGTGGCACCCCGAAGGTCTGGCGATCGACGTGATGATTCCGGATTGGCAGACGCCGGCCGGCAGGGCAGTCGGTGACCGCATCGCCAAGTTCATCTCCGACAACGGCAGGCGTTTCGGACTCGAGTACCTCATCTGGCAGCGGATGTATATTCCCGCCGAGGGCAAGCCGTACCTGATGGACGACGCCGGCAATCCCGACGCCAACCACTTCACCCACGTCCACATCGCCACCTACGGCGGCGGTTATCCGACCGGTCGGGAGAACTTCCTGGACTAGCCCGCTCGCGTGCCGAGCATGCCCAGCAACAGCGCCTCGGTCACCGCAGCACGCTCCAGCACTCCCAGGTCTAGGCTCTCGTTGACGCTGTGCGCCTGCGTACCGGGATCTTCCACACCGGTGACCAAGATCGTGGCATCGGGGAATGCCTCGGCGAACTCGGCGATGAACGGAATCGACCCGCCCATTCCCATGTCGACGGCGTCGACGCCCCAGGACTGCCGAAACGCCGAGCGCGCGGCGTCGTAGACGGCACCGGTCGCATCGATCTCATAGGGCTGTCCGATGTCGCCGGGTGTGACCGTCACCCGCGCACCCCATGGGGCATGCGACTCAAGATGGTGCCGCAGCGCATCGAGATGGGCCACGGCATCCCCGCCCGGAGCCACGCGCATGCTCACCTTGGCCTTAGCACTCGGGATCAAGGTGTTGGACGCCTTTGCGATCGGCGTGGTGTCGATACCGATCACGGTGATCGCCGATTTGGCCCACAGCCGCTGTGCCACTGGGCCTGAACCGATTTCACTGACGCCCTCGAGAAGACCGGACTCGACCCTGACCCACTGCGCTCCCCGATCGACCGCTGCGGCCTTGGCCTCATGCACACCGGCCACCGCGACATTGCCCTCATCGTCATGCAGGGTGGCCAGCAGCCGGATCAGCGCGGTCAGCGCATCGGGAACCACACCACCCCAGATGCCCGAGTGCAGGCCGTGATCGAGGGTCGCCACCTCGACCACACAATCGACCAGTCCCCGCAAAGACACCGTCAGCGCCGGAACATTCACCGACCAGTTGTCCGAGTCGGCAATCACAATGACATCAGCCGCCAGTTTGTCGCGATGGACGGCCAACAGCCGACTCAGTGACGGTGACCCGCACTCCTCCTCGCCCTCGATGAAGACCGTCACTCCCACCGGTGGCCGGCCGTCGTGGGCGCGAAAGGCTGCGAGATGCGTCGCGATACCGGCTTTGTCATCTGCGGTACCGCGACCGTATAACCGGCCATTGCGTTCAGTCGGAGTGAATGGTGGCGAATCCCATTGCGCCGGATCACCTTCCGGCTGCACGTCATGATGGGCATAGAGCAGAACCGTGGGCGCACCAGCTGGTGCGGGATGGCGGGCGATCACTGCCGGCGCGCCACCTTCGCTGACAATCTCGACCGAGGCGAATCCGGCATCACGCAGCAGTGTCGCGACGGCCTCGGCGCTGCGATGCACCTCGTCACGCCGCACCGGATCGGACCACACCGACTCAATGCGCACCAGGGCCTCGAGATCGCGCCGGACGTCAGGCAGTAGCTCGCGCACGCGGGCGACCAGATCATTCACCTCAGGGCGTCTCGAGAATGGCCACCGCCGCAGCGGTGTCGCCCTCATGCGTCAGTGACACATGGATGACCACATCGGCAAGGTGCTCGGCGATCTCGCCGGTCAATCGCACCTTGGGCCGACCCCACATATCGGTGATCACCTCGATATCGCGGTAAATGGCCTCCGTCAGCATCGGACGCTGGGCGAACCGCGAGCCCGACCATGCTTTGATGACGGCCTCTTTGGCGGCCCAGCGGGCAGCCAGGTGGCGAGCGGCCACCGAACTCTTGTCGGCAGCATCACGGCGTTCGCCGGGGGTAAACGTCTCAGCGAACACCGTCCCGGGTTGATCGACCTGCTCGGCGAAATCGGGAATGAACACCAGATCGATCCCTACGCCCACTATCGCCACGGGATCAAACTAGCCGAGGTAGGTGCCGTCGTCGCCCAGTCGCGAGGCCGGATCGAGCAGCATGGCCGCCTCCTGCGGCTTCTCCGGCACGTCATGGCCGAATCGACGATCAGCGGGCCGTTCGTACATCGGCTTGCCGCCGGCAATGGCCGACACCAGTCGGCGCTGGCCCGCCAGCACCCGGGCATTCGCCCGGCGTAGGTAGTCCTGACGATCCTCGACGCTCAGCGCGGCGAGGAACGCCTGCGGGTGCACGAGCGCGACGAGTCCGGACACGTGACCGAAGCCCAGGCTGGTGACCAGACCTGCCTTGATCGGGAAGCGTCCACCCAGATGCAGAGTCTCCCGCGCCCAGACGAAGTGACTGGAGACAGCCAACTCGTCATCGAGGCAGTCGAGGCTGCGGTTGGGTGGGATCACGCCGTCGCGCATGACCTGGCACAGGCCCAGCATCTGGAAGACCGCCGCACCGCCCTTGGCATGACCGGTCAGGGTTTTCTGCGACACCACGAATAACGGCGCACCGGGAGAACGGCCCAGTGCTTCGGCAAGCCGCTCGTGCAGTTCGGTCTCGTTGGGGTCGTTGGCCAGAGTGGAGGTGTCGTGTTTGGAGATCACCGCGATATCGTCGGCGCCCACCCCGAGCCGACTCAGCGATCGGGCGAGTACGGAGTCACGGCCGCCGCGGCCCGCCCCGAGCGCGCCCAGTCCGGGTGCCGGGATCGAGGTGTGCACACCGTCGGCGAAGCTCTGTGCGTAGCCGACCACGGCGAGGACCGGAAGGCCCATCTTCAGCGCGAGGTCGCCGCGCGCCAGCAGGATCGTGCCGCCGCCCTGCGCTTCCAGGAAGCCCAGCCGGCGCCGGTCGTTGGCGCGGGAGATCTTCGCATCACTGATGCCCCGGGCCCGCATCATCTCGGTGTCGGCCGTGGCCGCCATGTCACCGAAACCGATGATGGCGTCGGAGGTCATGTCGTCGAAGCCACCGGCGACCACCAGTTCAGCCTTGCCGAGCCGGATCTTGTCAACGCCTTCCTCGACCGACACCGCCGCGGTGGCGCACGCGCCTACCGGGTGAACCATCGCGCCGTACCCGCCGACGTAGGACTGCATGACATGTGCCGCAACGACATTCGGCAGCACCTCCTGCAGAATGTCGTTGGGTTTGGCGGTGCCCATCAGGTTGCCGTGGAACATCGTCTGCATGCTCGTCAGACCGCCGATGCCGGTGCCCTGGGTGTTGGCGACCAGGCTGGGATGCACCCACCGCATCAGTTCGGCCGGGGTGAACCCCGATGACAGGAACGCGTCGACGGTGGCGACGAGATTCCACAGCGCCACCCGGTCGACGGAACTGGCCATATCGGCGCCGATACCCCACACCGTGGCGTCGAATCCGCTGGGGATCTGGCCACCCACGGTGCGGGACAGTTTGGCCCTGCGTGGCACTCGGATCTCGGTGCCCGCCTTGCGGATCACCTCCCAGTCGCCGCCGTCACCGACCGGGCGCACCACGGTGCGGTCGGGGTCGGCATGCTCGAACGCCCGGGCTTCGGCCTCAGAGGAGACCACGAATTGGAAGTCGCGCTCCAGGAAGACGCTGACGAGCAGTTCCGTCGAGTGATCGGCGTTCAGCGCGCCGTCGGCGACGAACTCGCGGATGCCGCAACGCTCCACGACGGCGTCGTGGTAGCGCTCAACGATCTCTGATTCGTCCACAAGGTCACCGGTCGTGGTGTCGTACCACCCCGGCTTGGGGTCGTCCTCCCACTTGAGGAGACCGGTGGTCCACGCCAGTTCGAGCACCCCGGCGGCCGAGAGTTCGTTGGACACTTCCATTTCGAAGCGGGTGCGCGATGACCCGTAGGGTCCGAGTTCAGCACCACCGACGATCACCACGAGGTCGGCAGGATCGACATCGAGGTCGGCCCAGTCCGGTGGCGGAGATCCCCGATGTCCGCGCGGCGGAGACGGAAGTGCGGCGATAGTGCCGGCCGCCGGAGAGTCGTCCTCGGATCCCGCAGTGCCCGCGTCGGCCGCCATGTCCTCGCGAGCCTTGGCGGCGAGTTCGGCCATATCGAGTTCGATGTCACCGAGTCCGCCGGTGAGATCGACCTTCAGCGGATGCGCGGCTGCGGCGACCTTCGCCTCGGGAGTGCACAGATCCAACAGCATCGCCGCCATCTCCGCCGTGCTGTAGGTGGTCACACCGGCTTCCTCAACGGCGTCGACGATGGCGTCGTTATGCCCCATGAGTCCGGTGCCCTTGGTCCAGCCGATCAGGGCGTGGGCGAAGGTGACCCGGGCAGCCCATGACGACTCCGCACCCCAGCGGGTCACCACCGCGTCCAGCGCGGACTTAGATTCGCCGTAGGCGCCGTCACCGCCGAACATGCCGCGGTTGGGTGAGCCCGGCAGCACGACATGCAGCCGCGATGCGATATCGCGTTCCGCGCCAATGGCCGACAGTCCGCCGACGAGCCGCTCCACGGCCCACAGCAGAACCTTCATCTCCATCTCGGAGCGTGAGCCGGCCTCCGAGAGGTCACCGGCCACCCGTGGCGCGGCGAACGGGAACAACATCGTCGGAGTCTGAGCATCCTTAACGTGGATCGCCTGCGGCCCGAGGTTTTCGCTCTGATCGTTGCCGACCCACGACACGAGCGCGTCGATATCGGAGTAGGACGCCATATTGGCCGGCACCACCCAGAGCGCGGCATCGAAGCGGGCATGATCGCGATACAGCGACTTGTAAAAACCCAACCGCTCGTCGTCGAGCTTGGATGTCGTGGCGATGACGGTGGCACCGCCGGTGAGAAGTTGGGCCACCACCGACGCCGCGATGGATCCCTTGGACGCACCGGTGACGACCGCGACTTCATCGGAATAGCGACCAGCGCCGGGGTTTTCCGCCCCGGCCGCGATCCGGGCGTAGAGCTCCGCGTGAATCAGTCGGCCCTCTGCCAGAGCGCGGCCACGCCACCAGTCAGCCTGGGTGGCGACGACATGGCCGGCACCCTCGAATCCCTCGGACAGCGTCGCCCAATCGGCGTCGATGTCGTTCTCATCAGCCAGCCACAGCTTCACCAGGTCCTCACGG
>CALQLM010000121.1 GCA_943331415.1 Bifidobacterium breve | reverse complement strand
GCTCATCAACGGCAACGGCGCAGGCTTCGACAACGCCGACGGCATCCTTCAAAATCCCGATCTGCCCTATCAGCCGGACCCCGACCAGCCGAACTACAACCCGTACACCACCCCGCCGTGGACCGTGTCGGCGGTCAACTACTTGTTCGAGCCGCAGTACTACATCCAACTCGGCAACGGCACTGTCTTCTCATTTCAGTCTGTTGAGGCTGGGCTCAGCGCTGCCACCCAGTACGTGCTGCAGGCCACCCTTGGTACAACGTTCCCGGCACTGAGTCCGCTGATCTCGGCGCTGTTCTACGGTCCGTACTTGGTCACTATCGCCTACACGACTGCGCTGAACGCTGTCGCTAACGCAGTCGTCAACGTCCCGCTCGTCGGTCCGTTCGCCTCCAACAGCATTCTCGCCTACCTCGGTCGGCTCGCCACTGAATCTGGCGCGCTGTACATCGAGGGCCTGTCCGGGGTGCTGCAGTACTGGGGCAACATTGCGACCGGTATCGAGCCGTTCCCGACCGCTGCCACGGCGACGACGGCGGCCTCGTTGGCGCCGACGTCCAGAGTCACCCCGGTGGCGGCTGTGACGGCAACCGCTGCCGATTCGGCGACGTCGGCAGTCGAGGCGTCTGAAGCTGAGGCGTCCGAGGTCGAGGCTTCCGAAGCAGAGGCGTCCGAGGTCGAGGCGCCGAGGGCAGGGGAAACGGGTGAGGACGTGACCCCGGTGTCCTCCGGATCCGACGAGGGCACCTCGACCGATCCAGTGTCGGAGACCACGCCGGTCGAGACCCCCGCCGAGACCACGGTGACGGTCGACAGCCCGTCGGACGTCGTGGCCTACAGCACAGCTGGCGCCACCCCCACCGCGACCGGTCCGGCAGAGGCTTCGACCAAGGTAGGCAAGCGGGCGGCGCGCGGTGCGGCCGCGCGGGTGGCCACGAAGGTCGCTTCCGCCATCGGTGCGGTGAAGGCCGGTGTAGCGAAAGCCGGTGCGGCACAGAGCGCCAACGGCAGGTAGTCCCTACAACAAACACCGCGGCCCCCACCCAAATCAGGGAGGGGGCCGCGGTGTTTGTGTGTCAGCGTGTTTCCGAGGAATTGCGTTTGCGGCGCTTGATGCCGACCCCGCCCCACAGTGAGAATCCGCGGATAGTGACCTTCGGCGCGCCCGGTGTGCCCACGCCTTCGACATTCTGATCGAATCCACCCATCACGCCCACGCCATGCACCTCGACGTTGACCTCCGGCGGCAGCAGGATGGTTTGTCCGCCGAGTATCGAGTAGGCGTGGATCTCGACGTCGGACGAGGTGAAGTCGGCATAGCGAAGATCCACGACGCCGCCGCCGAAAAGGGTGAACGTCGTCATCCGGCCGGGGACATACCAGCGGCCGCGGCGTTCGAATCCACTCAGGATGGCCATCAACATGGTCGACGGTGCGGGCTTGCTCTTGCCGCGGCGATATTCCATCGCCTCTGGCAGGTCGTAGGTGAGGCGCTCGAGTTCGTCGTAACCGACCGCGCCGTACGCCTTCGTCAGCCGCGCCTCGTACTCATCGAGGCTCAGCCGACCGTGTGACGCGGCCTCGGAGAGCAACTGGGCGACCTGGATCCGATCGTCATCGGAGGCGCCCGACGAGGTGTCGCGCGGCGTCGGATTGCTCATCACCGTGTGAGCGTACGACCCGTCAATGCCCTCGCGGAAGGTCGTTCACCGAACCGTCACAACGGGGGTGCCCACCGCGGTGGGCGTTTCTCCAGGAATGCCAGCATCCCCTCGCGTGCCTCGTCGGAGTCGAAGAGTCGGGCCGACTGCTCGGCAAAGCGGGTGGCATCCCGGTCGAACCCGGCCAAGACGGCTTCGGTGGTGTAGGCCTTGGAGGCTGCTAAACCTTGTGGCGAACCCTTGGCAAGGGCGGAGGTGACTGCGTCCACGGCGGTGTCGATGTCATCGGTAGCCTCAGTGATCAGTCCGATCTCGGCCGCCTGCCGGGCGGTGAAGGTTTCACCCGTGAGGTAGTAGCGGGCGGCTGCCCGCGGTGTCATCTTGGGCAGCAAGGTCAGTGAGATCACCGCCGGCGCCACCCCGATTCGGACCTCGGTGAGCGCGAAGGTGCTGCGCGTGCCGGCGATCGCGATATCGCACGCTCCCACCAGGCCCATACCGCCGGCTCGGACGTGGCCGTCAACCGCGGCGATGACCGGCACGGGGCATTCCACGATCGCGCGGAGCAGCGAGGCCAACTCAGTGGTCCGGTCTTTCATGGCCTTGCGGGGGTCGTCGTTGGTCGCTTCGGAAAGGTCGGCGCCTGCGCAGAATGTGCCGCCGGTGTGGCCCAGAACGATTGCCCGCACCGCTGGATCGTCGGCCGCGCGGCGGAGTCCGGCGTGCAACTGCTCCACCAAAACCGACGACAGCGCGTTGCGGTTGTGTGGCGAGTCCAGAGCCAGTCGGGCGACGGCGCCGTCGGCGCGATAGGAAACCAGATCAGCCATGTCAGTACGACCTCGGGAGGCCGAGTGACGTCTGGGCGATGAAGTTGAGCACCATCTCGCGGCTGACCGGCGCGATCCGCGACAGCCGGGAGGCCACCAGCATGGAGGCCACACCGTACTCCTGAGACAGGCCGTTACCGCCCATCGACTGCACCGCCTGATCGACGGCCTTGGTCGAGGCTTCTCCGGCCGCATACTTGGCCATGTTCGCTGCCTCGGCTGCGCCCATATCGTCACCGGCGTCGTAGAGGGTTGCGGCCTTCTGCATCATCAGCCGGGCGAGTTCCAGCTCGATATGGTTCTGCGCCAAAGGATGTGCGATGCCCTGGTGCGCGCCGATGGGGGTCTTCCACACCTGCCGGACCTTGACGTAATCGCAGGCCTTCTCCAGAGCGAAGCGACCCATTCCGATCGCGCTGGCGGCGCCCATGATCCGCTCGGGGTTCAGGCCGGCGAAGAGCTGGGCGATCGCAGCATCCTCCGCGCCCACCAACGCATCAGCGGGCAACCGGACCTCGTCGATAAAGACCTGGAACTGACTTTCGGGCGCGACGAGTTCCATCGGGATCTTGGTGAAGGTTAATCCCGGTGCATCGGTGGGAACGATGAACAGCGCCGGACGCAGGTTGCCGGTCTTGGCTTCCTCGGTGCGGGCCACGACGAGCACAGCCTGCGATTGATCGAGACCAGAGATCCATACCTTCTGCCCGGACAGGATCCAGTCCCCGCCGTCACGGCGAGCGGTGGTGGTGATGCGATGCGAGTTGGACCCCGCGTCGGGTTCGGTGATGGCGAAAGCCATTGTGATCGAGCCGTCTGCGATGCCGGGAACCCAACGCTTCTTCTGATCGTCAGTGCCGAACTTCGCGATGATCGTGCCATTGATGGCGGGGGAGACCACCGTCATCAGCAGCGGACAACCACCCGCGGATAGCTCCTCCATCACCATCGCCAGCTCGTACATGCCGGCGCCACCGCCACCGTATTCCTCCGGAAGGTTCACCCCGATGAAACCGAGTTCACCTGCCTCGCGCCATAATTCGTCGGTATGGCCACCGTTTCGGGCTTTCTCAAGGAAATACTCCTGCCCGTAATTCGCGGCGAGAGCAGCAACGGACTTACGTAGCGCCTGTCGTTCCGGGCTCTCGATGAAGCTGGTGTCACTCATCGTTGTTCTCCTCCACAATTGCTGAGTCGGGCATCTCGACTCGGGCCAGAACTGCACCGACTTCCACCTGCTGACCGACGGCGACGGGGAGTTGGGTCAACACACCGTCAGCCGGGGCGGCAATGGTGTGTTCCATCTTCATCGCCTCCAGCCATACCAGTGGCTGCCCGGCGGTCACGGTGTCGCCCAGTTCTGCGCCCAGTCTGATCACCGAACCGGGCATAGGGGCCAGTAGGGATCCCAGTGCCACCGCCGAGTCAGGTTCCGGGAAGCGGGGCACAGCGGTGAACGCGACGGCACCGCGCGCGGAGTCGACGTACACCTGATCCCCGTAGCGATTCACCAGGTATGTGGTGGAGACACCGGCGTCGACCAGCACCACCTGGTCCGGGGTCGCGGACAGCAGTTCGACGCCACGATCATCGGGCAGGTTCAGCCCCGCGCGGTCGAATTGGTAGGCGACCCGGTGCTCGCCGCCGTCGGCGTCACGGAAAGCCTTGTGCTGATGGCACGAAGTGAGGTTCCGCCATCCGCTTGGGAGTCCGCTCAGTACCCGTGCGGCCGCGCGGTTGGTGGCGGCATCGGCCACGGCGGCCGCGATCGCCGAAAGTCGCATGGCACGGTCATCAGCCAGTGGAGTGGATAGCTCCGCGAGGCCGTGGGTATCGAAGAACGCGGTGTCGGTGTCGCCTGCCAGGAACGCCGGGTGGCGTAAAACGTTGACGAGCAGATCCCGATTGGTGCCGACCCCGTGAAGACGGGTGCGGGCCAGTGCATCGGCAAGGACTGCGGCTGCGCGGGTGCGGGTTGGTGCGTAGGAGATCACCTTGGCCAGCATCGGGTCGTAGTGGGTGGATATCACTGAGCCGTCCACGATGCCGGAGTCCAGCCGGATGCCGGTCTGGGATAGCGGGCCGAACTGCGTTGCGGTGCCGGGAACGTCGAAGTGGTGAATCTGACCGGCCTGCGGCTGCCAGCCCCGCGCGGGGTCTTCGGCGTACAGACGGGCCTCGATGGAGTGCCCGGCCGTGACCGGTGCTTCGGCCGGTAACGCCTCTCCATCGGCGACGGCCAGTTGAAGTTCGACCAGATCGACGTTGGTGGTGAGCTCAGTGACCGGATGTTCCACCTGCAGGCGGGTGTTCATCTCCAAGAAGAAGAACTCGCCGTCGTCGTCGGCGAGGAACTCCACGGTGCCTGCCCCGGTGTATCCGATGGCGGCTGCAGCCAGTCGGGCCGCCTCGAACAATCGTCCCCGCATGGCGGGAATGCGTTGAACCAGAGGTGATGGCGCCTCTTCGATGATTTTCTGATGGCGGCGCTGGATCGAGCATTCCCGCTCGCCCACGGCCCACACGGTGCCGTGCTGGTCAGCCATCACCTGCACCTCGATGTGGCGACCCCGCGGAAGATAGCGCTCACAGAACACGGTCGGATCGCCGAAGGCGGACTGCGCTTCGCGCCGTGCGGCGCTCACCTGTTCGGCGAGTTCGGCCACGGTGCTCACGACCCGCATACCGCGACCGCCGCCGCCAGCCGATGCCTTGACCAGTACGGGCAGCAGGTCCTGCGCGATGTTTGTGGGGTCGAGCTCCGCCAGCACCGGGACCCCCGCTGCGGCCATCATTTTCTTGGCCTGGATCTTCGAACCCATGGCCTCGACGGCTGCGGCCGGCGGACCAATCCATCGCAGCCCGGCATCGTTGACGGAACGGGCG
>CALQLM010000120.1 GCA_943331415.1 Bifidobacterium breve | reverse complement strand
GTCACCCTTGATCGAGGCGGCCATCTCAAGCACGCGGCGGGTGGGTCCTACCTCGTGGACTCGAAACATCCGGGCCCCGTCGGCGGCCGCCAGTGCCGTCGCCGCGAGGGTGCCTTCCAGTCGTTCGGTGAGTTCCACACCCAGCGTCTCCCCAATGAAGTCCTTGTTGCTCAGGGCCATCAGAACGGGCCAGCCGGTATTGACAAGATCCTTGACATGCCGCAGCAATGACAGTCCGTGAAAGGTGTTCTTGCCGAAATCGTGCGTGGGGTCAATCAGGACTCGGTCCCTCGGAACCCCAAGTGCCACAGCATTTTCTGCAGCTGCGGTGACCTCTGCGATGACGTCGTCAACGACACCGGTCACGGTGGTCCCATAGTGGACACGAAAGGGTCTCGTCCGCGGGATCGCACCTCCGGTATGGGAACAGACGATTCCCGCCCCGAACTCTGCCGCCACCTCAGGCAGCGCCGGATCGTGGCCGGCCCAGGTGTCGTTGATGATGTCGGCGCCCGCCGCGCAGGCAAGTCTGGCCACCGAAGCACGCCAGGTGTCCACGCTGATGCACTGCTCGGGATACTCGGCGCGAACCCATTCGATGAACGGCACCACACGCTCGATCTCCTCGGCAGCGTCAACAAGAGTGCCCGGTCCGGCTTTGACCCCGCCGATATCAATGACATCGGCGCCCTCAGCGACAACCCGGTGCACGGCGGCCATCGCGGCCTCATCGGTGAACGTTGCGCCCCGGTCGTAGAACGAATCGGGGGTGCGGTTGACGATCGCCATGATCAGCGCGCGATCACCGGCCACCGGTCGTCCGCAGAACGTCGAGATCACCGTGACAAGGCTAGTGGGGGCGGCGGCCGGCGGCGACGTCGGCCGGGAAGGATGCGTAGAACGGCACGTAGCCCTCGGTGCGGCCGTTGAGCACATACAGCGGGTCAGATACCTCCGCGCCATAACCCTGGGCGCGCAATTGGACCTTGCGACTCTTGAAGGTCGTGGTGGTCTCCAGTGACTCCACGATCCGAATGAACAGCGGCACCGCGTACACCGGCAAGGTCGAATACAGGGTTTCGGCTAATCCGTGCGGATCAAAACGGGCGCCATCGCGAATCTTGATCGCCGCCATGCCCGCCCGCCCGCCGGTGTCGGGCACCTCGACGCCGAACACCGTGCACTCCTCGATGGCGCGGTCGGCAGCCAGTGCGCCCTCAACTTCGGTGGTGGCCACGTTCTCACCCTTCCAGCGGAAGGTGTCGCCGAGACGGTCGGCGAAGGCCGCGTGCCCCATTCCCTGGGGGCTCATCAGATCGCCGGTGTTGAACCAGACATCGCCGTCCTTGAACGCATTGCGCACCAACTTCTTCTCACTGGCCGCTTTGTCGGTATAGCCGTCGAACGGCGAGAGCCGGTTCACCGGGCTCAACAACAGACCCGGTTTACCGGATGGCACCCGACGCACCCGCCCATCCGTGCCCCGCACCGGCTCGGAGGTTTCCGGGTCGTATTCGACGTAGGCCAGCGGCATGGGATTGACGCCGGTGGACCCGGCGATATTGAACACGTTGATGAACCCGGTGTTGCCTTCACTGGCGCCATAAAATTCCGCAACCCTGCCAATGCCGAACCGACCGGTGAACTCCTCCCATATCTCCGGACGCAGCCCGTTGCCGATGATCACCCGAACTCTGTGTGCGCGGTCGGTGTCCTTAGCCGGCTGATTGAGAAGGTAACGGCACACCTCGCCGATATAGACGAACGCGGTGGCGTCCATCTGACGCACCTCATCCCAGAACCGCGACGCCGAGAATGTGGTGCCCAGCGCCAGCGTGGCACCGGCGTCGATCACCGATGACAGCGCGACGGTCAGCGCGTTGTTGTGATAAAGCGGCAGCGGGCAGTACAGCGTGTCACTGCCCCGAAGTCGAAGGCCCAGTCCGCCGAAGGCCACCAACGCCCGCAACCACCTCAGATGAGTCATGACACTGGCCTTCGGGTGGCCGGTGGTACCCGAGGTGAAGATGTAGAACGCCGGATCCTTGGCCTGCACCTCCTCAGCCGAGGCCGGGTTTATCGTCGGCTTATCCACGGCCGCCCGGGCAAAGTCCTCGATCGAGATGAGATCCAGCTCGGCCACGTGAGCGCCGCTGGATGTGATCGGTTCGATCAGGTCGGCCTCGGCGACCAGAACAGCGGCGTTCAGCAGTCCAATACTGTGCGCCAGGACTTCGCCGCGCTGATGGTGGTTGATCATGCCGGCAACCGCGCCGCACTTGACCGTGGCCAACATCGTCAGCACCGCATCGGGCGAATTGCGCAGCATGATGCCGACCACGTCACCCCGGCGCACCCCGCGCTCGGCGAGTTCAGCCGCATAGCGGTTCGCGGTCTCGTTGGCCTGCCGGTAGCTGATCTTCTGCTCACCGAATCGGATGAAGGTCCGGTCGCCATATCGGGCAGCACGGTCGGCGAAAACCTTCCCGATCGAGGCTTTCGAACTCGGCTGCGCCAAAAGCCCGGTCAGCGCGGCTCTGACAATCACCGGCGCATCCATCAGCACTGCAGGCAGCCGGGTTGCAAGGGTCAACAGGCTCACCGAACGCGATGCGAGCGACTTGCCAGTTCCCATGATCAGAGCTCCTCTCCACGAGATTGCTTGGCGCACAAATCAAGTGCAGCCTCGACGTCACCCACAACCACGAGCCGATCCAGCGCGGCCTGAGCGACATATCCGGTCACCACGAGGGAGTCCAGCCACGTACGCAGCCCGTCATAGTGGCCTTGGGGGTCGAGCAGCACCACCGGCTTATCGTGCATTCCGAGATACCCGGCGGTCCAGGTCTCGAAAAGTTCCTCCAGCGTGCCGATCCCACCGGGCAATGCCAGGAAAGCATCGCTACGATCTTCCATCACCTGTTTACGTTGTCGCATGGTGTCGGTGACCACCAACTCATCCGCCTCGACATCAGCCAACTCGCGGTGCACCAGAGCCTTGGGGATCACACCAACGGTCCGTCCACCGCTCGCGCGAGCGCCTGCCGCTACCGCGCCCATCGCCGAGACATTGCCGCCACCGGACACCAGGGTCCAGCCGCGCTGTCCTATCGCCGCACCGACCCGGTGCGCCAACTCGAGCAACTCGGGGTGCCGCGGGCCGGCGGCGCAGTACACACACACCGCCCACGCGGTGTCGGTATCCCCTTCTGGCTGCACACCCGAAACCTAGACCAGCGGCCTCTGGCGGCCGAATTCCCTCGCGTTTTGCGGCTATTGGTGTGCGAAGCGGGCTGCGGGCCATAAAGTCCGGCTATGCCGATCCAGTGGGCGACGGTCCCGCGCGAACCGCTTCTGGACAAGGTCCTCGGGTTATTCCAGGGGCGCACCGACGGCGGGGTCGCCCTTGTCGGCGTGGACGGCGTTGGTAAGACGACATTGGCCGCCGAGATTGCCGCACGGTTGGGACAACTCAGCCCCGTGCGGGTCATCGGAACCGGCTCGCAGTCAGCAGTTCCGTTTGGCGCATTCGGCCCTTTAGTTGACGTCACCGAGGTCGGGAAACCAGCCGCACTCATCCACGCGGCGCTGGATTCGCTTCTGGCGCAGACCGATAACGCGCTGATCATCATCGATGACGCGCATCTGCTCGATCCCCTGTCGGCCACGCTGGTCTACCAACTGGCGCAAGCTAATCGCGGCCGCCTGATCGTCACCACACGCTCCACACCGCCGATCCCCGCCGCGATCACCGCGCTGTGGCAGGACGGCCTGCTGGAACGCATTGACATCACACCGCTGGACGGCGCCGAAACGGCCGCGCTGCTGGCAGCTGTGAATGCGTCCCTTGAACCGGCGGCAGATTCCGCTGAACTGTATCGCCGCAGCGCGGGGAACCCTTTGCATCTTCGGTTGATGATTCAGACCGGCGATCCCGAACGCTCATTACCTGAGCTGATCGACTCCTACCTCACGGGCCTTCCGGCACCGGCCCGCGACGTGCTGGCCTATCTCAGCGTGCAGGAGCCACTCGATCGCCCCGATCTGGTGGCACTGACATCCGCCGACGCCATTGACGCCGCCGAGTCGCTGGGGGCCGTGCAGCAGATAGGGGCGGCGGTCTACAGCGGCCACCCGTTGTTCACCGAACACACCGCGGCCAATACCGCCGAGGCGCTGGCACGCCGATTACGCACGGACGTGGCTGACCGGCTCGCGGGCCACCCGTTTCGACATCTCGGTGATCGGCTCGGCCGTTCGGTACTCGCCCTCGACAGCGAGCGCCCCCAAAGCGTCGACGATGTGGTGGCTGCCGCGCAGGAGGCCTTGCGCCTCGGCGATCTTGGTTTGAGTGAGCGGTTGGCCGCGGCCGCGCTGGAACGCGATGAGCGATTCGACGCCCGGCTGGCGCTGAGCTACGCGCTGGCCTGGCAGGGCCGCGGCCGTGAGGCCGACCACGTTCTAGCCGAGGTGGATCCCGGCACGCTGTCGGAGGAGCAGGTACTCGCGTGGGCGCTGCCGCGCGCTGCCAACCAGTTCTGGATGCTCTCCGAGCCGGAGCGCGCGACGGCGTTCCTGCAGACCGTTCGTCGGCGCGTGAGCGGTCCACCGGCGCGAATCACTCTCGATGCGTTGTCGGCGACGTTCGCCATGAATGCCGGAAACGTCACACGGGCGTTGGAGATCGCGACCGAGGTGCTGGCGGCGGCCGATGCCCCGGATATGGCGGTGGCGTGGGCGTCGAGTGCGGCGGCGCTGAGCTGCGCTCGGATGGGCCGATTTTCCGACGTCGGGCCCTTGGTACAGCGGGCGCTGGGCACCGAGTACCCCGGACTGCTGCGCTTCACCGTCGGACTCGCTGAGACCACCACCTTGTTGATGGCCGGCCAGATCGACGCCGCCTATGACACCGCGCGCAGGTTCACCGATTTCGCCGAGCTGGCCCAGCCCGGCCGGTCGATCGGCGAGGTGCTGTTGGCCGAGGTGCTGATCGCCCGCGGCGAACCGGCGGCCGCGACCACGTTGCTGGAACCGGCAGCGGCCATCCTGGATCGCACCGGCTACTCGTGGGGCCCGCTGTCGTTGACCTACCTGGCCACCGCGCTCGCCCAGCAGGGTGAGATCGCCGAATCGGCCAAGATGCTCAGCCGGGCCGAATCCCGCCACGGCACCAAATCCGCACTGTTCGCGCCGGAACTCGCTGTAGCCCGGGCCTGGAGACTGGCCACCATCGGCGATGAGCACGGCGCGATCGCCGCGGCCCGCGATGGCGCCCGGATGGCTGAGCGCACGGGTCAGTACGTGATCGCGGTGCGAGCCTGGCATGAGGCTGCCCGATTGGGTGATACCCGGGCTGCCGACGGGATGGCGAAAGTGGCACCGGCGGCGGACTGCGAG
>CALQLM010000119.1 GCA_943331415.1 Bifidobacterium breve | reverse complement strand
CGCGTCGCCACAGTGAACTCGGGTGATCCGAGAGCGCTAGGAAAGCCCTCTGGATGCGGCTACGGCCGTCGATCGAAGCGGCCGGGGTGTGGAAGAAAACAAGCCCGGCAGCCACTACCGAAGACCGCCCGATCAGGGAGCCTCGCTAGGGAGACGCAGGAACGGGACGCGCTGATGTGCGCGCACCGCACCGGGTGTTCGAGCCGGTGAACGGCCCGCAACGGGTCCTATGTTACACGGCGGGCACCCGCCGGAAGCACCCGCTCAGCGGCGCAGACCGAGCCGCTCAATCAGGGAGCGATAACGGGCGACGTCGACCTGGGCGACGTACTTGAGCAGCCGGCGGCGCCGTCCCACCAGCAGCAGCAGGCCACGACGGGAGTGGTGGTCGTGCTTGTGGGTCTTGAGGTGCTCGGTGAGATCCGAGATGCGCTTGGTCAGCATCGCGACCTGGGCTTCCGGCGAACCGGTATCGGTTTCGTGCAGGCCGTAGGAGCCCAGGATTTCTTTTTTCTGCTCGGTAGTCAGCGCCACGAGAACAACTCCATCATTTTCAGTCCGCGAAGAATGTGAATCGTGAGCCACCGCGAACCGCAGCACCACGCAGGCCAAGCCTAGCAGCGGCTATGCCCGGGCTGCGAATCGGCGAGATGAGCACCGCACGGGTCGCGGCTTATCAGTCCTGGGCGTCCAGGATGGCCCGCGCTTTGCCGGTATCACGACCCATGGCCTCGATGAGGTCGTCGACCGAGGCGAATTTCTTCTGCCCGCGGATGCGGGCCACGAAGTCCACCGCAACATGCTGTCCATACAGGTCAGCGGAGGTGTCCAGCACGAATGCCTCCACCGTGCGGGTGCGTCCGGAGAAGGTCGGATTGGTGCCCACCGACACCGCGGCCAGATGCCGCTCGCCGGGCACCACCGACCCGGTGCCGGATCCGTGGCCCAGGACGGTGAACCAGGCCGCGTAAACCCCGTCTGCCGGAATCGCGGAGTGCATCGGCGGGGCGACGTTGGCGGTCGGGAAGCCCAGACCCTTGCCGCGTCCATCACCGCGCACCACCACACCTTCGACCCGGTGCGGGCGGCCGAGGGCCTCGGTGGCGGCCACCACGTCACCGGCGTCCACACATGCGCGGACGTAGGTGGACGAGAAGGTGACCATCTCGCTCTGGTGTTTCTCAGCCACCAGCGACACCCCGTCGACCGCGAATCCCAGCCGCTCACCGGCTTTGCGGAGGGTGTCGACGTTTCCGGCCGCCTTCTTTCCGACGGTGAAGTTCTCCCCCACCACCACCTCCACCACATGGAGGCGCTCGACGAGTAGTTCATGGATGTAGCGGTCCGGGGTGAGTTTCATGAAGTCGGGCGTGAACGGCACCACCAGGAATACGTCCACGCCGAGTTCCTCGACCAGCTCGGCCCGGCGCGCCAGCGTCGTCAGCTGTGCCGGGTGGCTGCCCGGGAAGACGACTTCCATCGGGTGCGGATCGAAGGTCATCAGAACTGTCGGAACGCCGCGCGTCCGGCCCGCCTTGACCGCCCGGGCAATGATCTCGGCGTGGCCGCGGTGGACACCGTCGAAGACCCCGATGGTCAGCACGCAACGGCCCCAGTCCGAGGGGATCTCGTCCTGCCCGCGCCAGCGCTCCACGGGGATAAGCGTACGGCGCAGTTCGGTGACCGAATCCAACGATCAGGTGACGATTGGCTAAAGCGTCGCCGGGCGGATCACCACAACGGACCTGGTGAGCGCGCCCGTATCCGCCAGCAGCGCCATCACCCGGCCATCCGGATCGGTTGCGGCATAGACGCCGTCGATTCCCGCAGCCGGCAGCGGGCGGCCATGACCGGCATCCTCAGCCTCGGCGGCGGTGATTTCACGGCGTGGAAACGCCAGCAGACAGGCCTCGTCGAGGGAGTAGCTCAGAACAGCCTGCTCGGCGAGTTCCTCGAGGGTGCGGGCGTGGTCGAGTCCGTACCCACCGACCCGGGTGCGCCGCAGTGCGGTCAGGTGCCCGCCCACGCTGGGACCCTCCCGCCCATCTGCCCGAAGACCGGAGCCGAGATCGCGGGCCAACGCGCGGATATAGGTTCCCGATGAGCAGTCCACCTCGACGTCGACGTCGACGAACGGGCCCTCGCGCCGGATCGCCAGCACATCGAAGCGATCGATGCGCACCGTGCGCGCGGCCAGGTCCACTTCTTCGCCCTCGCGAACGAGTTGATAGGCCCGCTTGCCGCCGACCTTGATCGCACTGACTGCGGATGGACGTTGGGAGATCTCGCCGCGCAGTACCGCGATGCCGGCATTGATCGCGTCATCGCTGACCTGTACGGCCGAATGGTCGACAATTACGTCGCCTTCGGCGTCATCGGTGGTGGTGGTCCGGCCCAGCCGGATGGTGGCCGCATAGGACTTCGACGTCGCGGTGATCAGACCGAGAATCTTGGTGGCGCGTTCGATACCGATCACCAGCACGCCGGTGGCCATCGGGTCCAGGGTGCCGGCGTGGCCGACCTTGCGGGTGCCGAAAATCCGGCGACAACGTCCGACGACGTCATGGCTGGTCATCCCGGCCGGTTTGTCGACGACGACGATGCCGGGTTGAGCAGGTGTCACAGCACAATCGCCGTCAAGGCCAGTCCGCCGGCCACCGACCACCGTCCGGCCAGCTCGGTTAACGGCGGACCGGACCGGGCGGCGGGGTCGATCAGGATCCGGGAGACGAACTCGCCTGCGGTGCCCCCGGAATCAACGGTGAAGGTGATGTGGGCGTCCTCGAAGCCCAGCCACCGCTGCGTCAGCGGGAACCAGACCTTGTAAGTGGCTTCTTTGGCGCAGAACAGGATTCGGTCCCAGTGCAACCCATCCGGCAGCGCGGCAATCTCCGTGCGCTCGATCGGAATACTGATCGCATCGAGCACACCCTTGGGCAGCACGCCGTGTGGTTCGGCGTCGACACCGACCGAACGCACCGTAGCCCGCCTGCCCACGACCGCGCCGCGGTAGCCCTCACAGTGCGTGAGACTTCCGACGACACCGTCGGGCCAATGCGGTTCGCCTTTGTCTCCCTTGAGGATCGGCGCCGGCGGAACACCAAGTTGCTCCATTGCCAACCGGGCACAGTGTCGAACGGTGACGAACTCGTTGCGCCGCTTGGCCACCGAACGGGCGATCAGCGGTTCCTCCTCCGGCAGTGCAGCCAGGTGCGGCGGGTCGTCATACAACTCCGCGGAGACCAGATCGGCGCTGTCGGGCAGTACCGCCCGCATGAACTCGCTCATCCGCGGCGGCTGCGCAGCCGCTCCTGGAACTTCTCCGACTGCTCGCGCATCTCCGGGGTGATCATGAAGTGACCGCCGAAGTCGTTGAGGTATCCGGGCGCATAGTCCGGGTCGGGAAGCACCTGACGAAGCCATCGGTAGGGCTTGCGTCGCCGCCACTCTCGGGGATAGCCCACGGACACCTCCTCGAACCTCACCCCGTCGTACCAGGTCGTGCGTGGGATGTTCAGATGTCCGTACACCGCACACAACGCGTTATAGCGGGTGTGCCAGTCAGCAGTCTCGGTCGTACCGCACCACAGCGCGAACTCCGGATAGAACAGCACATCACACGGCTCGCGGCGCAACGGGAAATGGTTCACCAGGACTGTCGGGGTCATCCAGTCCAGTTCCTCCAGCCTCGCCCTGGTGTATTTCAGCCGGTCCCGACACCACGCGTCGCGGGTGGCGTAAGGCTCACTGGAGAGCAGGAACTCATCGGTCGCGACCACATTGCGTTCCCGGGCGATGGCCAGGCCCTCGGCCTTGGTGCGCGCTCCCTCCGGAAGGAAGGTGTAGTCGTAGAGCAGGAACATCGGGACGATGGTCGCCGGACCGCCGGCATCGGTCCACACCGGAAACGGGTGCTCCGGGGTCAGCACGCCCAGCGTGTCGCACATGTCAACCAGATAGTCGTAGCGCGCCCGGCCGAACACCTGCGCCGGGTCCTTCCCGGTGGTCCACAGTTCGTGGTTTCCCGGCACCCAGATGACTTTGGCGAAACGTCGCCGCAGCAGATCCAGTGACCAGCGGATGTCGTCGGTGCGCTCAGCGACGTCGCCGGCAACGATGAGCCAGTCCTCCGGAGTCGCCGGGTAGAGCGACTCGGTGACCGGCTTATTGCCGGAATGACCCGTATGCAGGTCACTGATCGCCCAGAGCGTTGCAGCCACAACGTGTCAGCCTACTGGCGCGGGCTGCTGCTTATCCTGAACGGCGTGGCGAGGCCCCGGTTGATCGATCGCGCGGCAAACCGCGTCCTGCGCCTCCCGCCGGCCACAACCCCCTACCGGGTGCACCGCGGCCTGCGCGTGCGCATGCGCGACGGCGTGGAGTTGATCGCCGACCACTATGTGCCGACCACGGCCAGCCCGCGGGGCACGATCCTGGTGCGCGGGCCCTACGGCCGGGCGTTTCCCTTCTCGATCATCTACGCGCAGATTTACGCCGCCCGCGGCTACCACGTGGTGTTCCAGAGCGTTCGCGGCACATTCGGCTCTGGTGGACGTTTCGAACCGATGATCAACGAGGCCGCTGATGCCGCCGATACCGTGGCCTGGTTGCGCGAGCAAGCGTGGTTTACCGGTACCTTCGCCACCCTCGGACTGTCTTATCTCGGCTACACGCAGTGGGCACTGATGTCGGATCCACCACCGGAACTAGTTGCCGCCATCGTCACCGTGGGACCGCACGATCTCCACGAATCATCCTGGGGAACAGGCTCTTTCGCACTCGGCGATCTCCTCGGCTGGTCGGATATGGTCGCCAATCAGGAATCGCATCCAATTCGACGGGTTGCCTTCCAGTTTCGTGCCGCGCGCCGTCTGGCCGGGGCGGTGCACGGCGTGCCGCTGGGTGGTGCTGCCCGCACGCTACTGGGTAATGGCTCGCCGTGGTTCGAGTCCTGGGTCGAACGTCCCGATAGTGACGATCCGTTCTGGAAAGACTTACGCATGACCTCCGCGCTGGAACGCGCCACGGTGCCGGTGCTGCTATTGAGCGGATGGCAGGACATCTTCCTCGACCAGACCCTCACCCAATATCGGCATCTTCGCGGTCGCGGTGTCGACGTGGCGTTGACGATCGGGCCGTGGACCCACGATCAGATGGTGACCACCGCAGCGGGCACCGCTGCCACCGAGACCCTCGCCTGGCTCGACACCCACCTGGCCGGGAAGCCGACCACCCCGCGCGCGGCGCCGGTCAGAGTGTTCATCACCGGCCGAACCCGCAGCGGTTGGGTGGATCTGCCGGAATGGCCGCCGGCCACCACGACGAAAGCCCTCTATCTGCAGGCCGGCGGACGTCTCGAGTCCGCGGCGCCGCCCACGGGTGCATCCACATTCCGCTACAACCCGGCTG
>CALQLM010000118.1 GCA_943331415.1 Bifidobacterium breve | reverse complement strand
TGCGCGATGACGTCCGAGGGGTGGGTCCGCTGCTGGCCACCGGGCGTGGCCTCCGGGCGGCGGCGGCGGCCGGTGCCGACCGGGCCTTCGTGAGTGCGGTGGACATGCCGTATCTGTCCCTGGATGTGATTGCCGAACTGGTTGATTACCGGGGCGTCGACATCGTGCTGCCCTGGGACGGCCGGGACCACTATCTAGCGGGGATTTATCGCACCAACCTGGCCGAACGGATCGATGAGTTGGTCGGCGCGGGACACCGCAGCATGCGCGCCCTGTGTGACTCGGTGGTCACCCAGAGGGTCGTGCTGCCCGCTACTCGAGCGTTGACGAACATCAACTCCCAGGCCGACATGCCGGGCTGACCTGCGCCGTCAGTCTGAAACACGCCCGCCGGACACCCGAAAACTGTTATAGATGTTATTCGTGTGAATATTGGGGTTCATGTGAATTGTAATCCTGTGCCTGGGCTCACAATTCGCCTGTGAGTTGTGTCACATCGGCCCGGGGCGGGCCTCGGTTTTGGGTGGCCGGGAATCGCCGCACTGACCTGCGCGAAGCCGTGCGGACCCGGGAACGTGATTAGTCCGTGATCTGAAAGATATTGGTTGGTCATTGACGTGACTTGATGCAACGCCCTGCGTACCGTCCGTTTTAGGCGCATCAAATGTGCCGAATAAATCCACATTAGAAATCCCTGCGTGTGAGCGGGGGCCGGCGCGAACCGACACCCCACGGGTGCGCGAGCCGGCCACCGCAGTCGTGCCAGACCGAGACGGCGCGATCCGACGAGCAGATCGCCTCCTGGGCGCCGCTGCGGCACTCGCTTGGCGAAAGGACAGATTGTTGAAGAATCTCCGCAAGACGCTCGGAATGACCGTGCTGGCCGGCGCCGTGTCGGTGGCCCCGATCGCTCTGGGTGCCGGTGTCGCGAATGCCGATAGCGTGAACTGGGACGCGATCGCGGCCTGCGAGTCCGGTGGCAACTGGGCGATCAACACCGGTAACGGCTACTTCGGCGGCCTGCAGTTCAGCCCGGGCACCTGGCGAGCCAACGGCGGCAGCGGTATGCCGAACCATGCCTCGCGTTCCGAACAGATCCGGGTGGCGGAGAACGTGCTGCGGTCCCAGGGCATCGGCGCTTGGCCGGTGTGCGGACAACGGGGCTGACCAGCCCTTATCTGATTATTCACTGAGGTGGCGCCGGAGATTTCCGGCGCCACCTTTGTGCTGTACCGATTTCTTACGAAGTTCTCATCAATATCAGGCGACCCACCTGTAACAACTCGGCGGAACACGGCGATTCCCATCACATGAACATTCGCCGGGCATTCACCCTCGCCGCTCTGGTCATCGGGATCGCACTGGGGGCCTTTACCCTCGGCGCCGGAACCGCCTCCGCGGACAGCGGCGTGAACTGGGACGCGGTCGCAAAGTGCGAGTCCGGCGGCAACTGGGCCATCAACACCGGCAACGGCTACTACGGCGGCCTGCAGTTCAGCCCGGCCACCTGGAAGTCCAACGGTGGCTCCGGAATGCCCCATCAGGCTTCGCGGGACGAGCAGATCCGGGTCGCGGAGAACGTTTTGCGCACCCAGGGCATCGGCGCGTGGCCGACCTGTGGCGCGAAAGCAGGCGCTCCGGCCTCGGTGACCATGGTCTCGTCCAGTGGCGCCCCGGCTGCCGCTCCCGCCGGCCAGTGCCAGGGACTGGGCCGCGGACCGCTCGGGCTGATCGACTGGGGCCAGATGTGCCGGGCGTTCACCGACCCGGGTCAGGCCTTCGCCGGCGCCCTGGGCATCAACTGATCAACTTCCTTCGGGTGGCTCGACAGGTCAGGCCCGTGATCTCGGGTGGCGACCAGCTATCGCCCGCAGGTCCCCGCGAGGTCGGGCGGTAAGTTACAGCCATGACAAGCCGCGAGTTCGACATCGTTATCTACGGGGCCACTGGGTTCGTCGGGAAGCTGACGGCCGAATATCTGGCCCGGGCCGGCGGCAACGCCCGTATCGCGCTGGCCGGACGTTCTCCACAACGGCTGGAGGCCATCCGTGCCACGCTGCCGGAATCCGCGCGGTCCTGGCCGATCATCACCGCCGACGCATCCTCACCGCTAACCCTCGATGCGATGGCCGCGCGGACCCAGGTCGTGGTGACCACGGTCGGTCCCTACAGTCGCTACGGCCTGCCGCTGGTGGCTGCCTGTGCGGCTGCCGGCACTGACTATGCCGACCTCACCGGCGAGGCGATGTTCGTTCGGCAGAGCATCGACGATTACCACAAGCAGGCCGTCGATACCGGGGCGCGGATCGTGCACGCCTGCGGATTCGACTCGATCCCGTCGGATATGAGCGTCTATGAGCTGTTCCGGCGAGCCAAGCAGGATGGTGCCGGCGAATTGTGTGACACCAACTACGTGCTGCGCAGTTTTTCCGGTGGTGTGTCCGGCGGCACGATCGCATCGATGATCGAGGTGTTCCGGGCATCCTCCGGCGACCCGGACACCCGTCGGCTGCTTGAAGATCCCTACACGCTGTCTCAGGATCGGGGCGCTGAGCCCGAACTCGGTGCCCAGCCTGATCTGCCGCGGCGGCGGGGCAGGGACATCGCCCCGGAACTGGACGGTGTCTGGGCGGCCGGTTTCGTGATGGCGATGTACAACACCCGCATCGTGCGGCGCAGCAATGCGCTGCTGGACTACGCCTACGGCCGCAGATTCCGCTACACCGAATACATGGGTGTCGGCCCCTCGGTCCTGGCTCCCGTCACCTCCGCGGTGGCAACCGCAGCAACCGCGGGTGCGGCCGTGCTAGGCAGTCGCTTTTTCCGATTCCTGCCGCGCCGACTGGTCGAGCGACTCGCGCCCAAACCCGGCACCGGCCCCAGCGATGAGGTACGTGAGCGCGGCTACTACCGCCTCGAGACCTACACGACCACCAGCACCGGTGCCCGCTACGTCGCCACCATGTCCCAGAGCGGGGATCCCGGCTACAAGGCGACATCGGTGATGCTGGGTGAGTGCGGCCTGGCGTTGGCACTGGACCGGGACAAGCTTCCGGCACTGCACGGCGTTCTGACGCCGGCGGCCGCCATGGGCGACGCCCTGCTGGCCCGCTTCCCGGCGGCCGGGATTTCGCTGGAATCGGCCAAGCTGAACTGAGCGTGAACTAACGCGCTCTGAGCGTAAACGGGTGCGCCGCGCGATCCGCGGGGACTACTGTCGGAACCGTTGGTAGCAACTTCAGCAAAGGTGGAATCTCACAATGGCCGGTCTCGATGACCTCTTCAATCAGATCCCGGTGGCGGATATCGCCGCCAAGCTCGGCGCGGACCAGGGCGAGGTGAGCCAGGCCATCCAGACCCTGGTGCCCACGCTGCTGGGCACGCTGCAGGAAAATGTTCAGGCCGACGATATCGATTCCACCCACCTCGAGTCGGCTGTCGTCGCCGAGGGCCAGAGCGATCTGCTGACCGGTGGCGTCAATGTCGATCAGATCGATCAGGGCCAGGGCAACCAGCTCATCGCCAGCCTGTTCGGCGGCAACGACACCAATCAGGTCGCCTCAGCGCTGTCGGGTGCCGGCGCCGGCGGCGGCGATCTGATCAAGCGGCTGCTGCCGATGCTCGCCCCGATCGTGCTGGCCTACGTCGGCAAGCAGTTCTCCCAGAAGAATGCCGGCGCGGGCGCGCAGGCCCAGGCCTCCGGCGGCGGGATGGGCGACATCCTCGGCAGCATCCTCGGCGGTGCCGGCGGCGGCGGCGGTGCCGCCGGTAACCCGCTGGGCAGCATTCTGGGCAGCGTGCTCGGCGGCAATCAGGGTGGCGCGATCGGCAATATTCTGGGCGGACTCCTGCGCGGCGGCAAGTAGTCGTTCGTCTCGGGGCGCAGGTCGGCCGTCGGCCTGCGCGCACCCGTTCATAGAATCATCAGGTGCCCACCACTGATGACTCCCGCGCCGAGGCTCTTCCCAAGACGTGGGAGCCCGGTGCGGTAGAGACCGGCATCTATCAGGGCTGGGTTGACGCCGGGTACTTCACCGCGGATGCCACCAGTGCCAAGCCGCCGTACTCGATCGTGCTGCCACCGCCGAATGTGACAGGCAGCCTGCACATGGGTCACGCCCTGGATCACACTCTGATGGATGCGCTGACCCGCCGTAAGCGCATGCAGGGCTACGAGGTGCTGTGGCTTCCCGGGATGGATCATGCCGGTATCGCCACCCAGTCGCTGGTGGAGAAGCAGCTGGCTGCGAAATCCACGAGTAAAGAAGACCTCGGCCGGGACCGGTTCATCGAGCAGGTCTGGGAATGGAAGCAGCAGTCCGGCGGAACGATCGGCGATCAGATGCGCCGCCTCGGCGACGGGGTGGACTGGAGCCGGGACCGCTTCACCATGGACGAAGGGCTCTCCCGTGCGGTTCGGACCATCTTCAAACGACTTTATGACGCAGGGTTGATCTACCAGGCCGAGCGGCTGGTCAACTGGTCACCGGTACTGCAGACCGCGATCTCCGATCTCGAGGTCAAGTACGAAGAGGTCGAGGGCGAGCTGGTCTCATTTCGCTATGGCGCCCTTGATGATTCGGCTCCCCACATTGTGGTGGCGACCACGCGGATCGAGACCATGCTCGGCGATACCGCGATTGCCGTGCACCCCGACGACGATCGCTACCGCCATCTGGTGGGGACCACGCTGCCGCATCCGTTTCAAGACCGCGAGATCGTGGTGGTTGCCGATGGACACGTCGATCCCGAATTCGGCACTGGTGCAGTCAAAGTCACGCCGGCCCATGATCCGAACGATTTCGAGATCGGTATACGGCACAACCTGGCTATGCCCTCGATCATGGACGAACGTGGTCGGATCGCCGGAACCGGAACGCAATTCGACGGGCTGGACCGCTTCGAAGCTCGGGTGCAGGTGCGGGAGGCGCTGGCCGGCCAAGGTCGCATCGTGGCCGAGAAGCGGCCGTATCTGCACAGCGTCGGACATTCCGAACGTAGCGGTGAACCGATCGAGCCGCGGCTGAGTCTGCAGTGGTGGGTCAAGGTCGCGGCACTGGCCAAGGCCGCCGGGGACGCGGTGCGGGGCGGTGACATCGTCATCCATCCCAAGAGCCTGGAGCCGCGGTGGTTCGACTGGGTCGACGATATGCACGACTGGTGCATCTCGCGCCAACTCTGGTGGGGACATCGCATCCCAATCTGGCACGGCCCCGATGGGCAGCGGGTGTGTGTGGGGCCGGACGAGACGCCTCCCGAGGGTTGGGAACAGGACCCGGACGTGCTCGATACCTGGTTCTCGTCAGCCCTGTGGCCGTTTTCCACCATGGGCTGGCCGGACCGCACCCCGGATCTTGAGAAGTTCTATCCCACCAGCGTTCTCGTCACCGGCTACGACATCCTGTTTTTCTGGGTCGCCCGCATGGTGATGTTCGG
>CALQLM010000117.1 GCA_943331415.1 Bifidobacterium breve | reverse complement strand
GGCGGAATCGCCACTGACCTGACGATCACCCGACTCGCCGAGGAGAAGTTCCTCGTTGTGACCTCTGACCTCATTCACCGCCGCATCGAACCCATGATCCGCCGCGAAACCCGGTCCGATGAGGTCGTGGTCGTCACCGAGACCACCTCCGCAACAACGTTGCTGTCGATACAGGGACCGAAATCGCGCACACTGCTGTCCCGCCTCACCGATGCCGATCTGTCCAACGCGGCGTTCCCCTATCTGTCGGCCAAACAGATCCACGTCGGCTATGCACCGGTATTGGCGGCCCGGGTGACCTATCTGGGCGAGCTCGGCTGGGAGCTGCACATCCCCACCGAATACGCCGTCGGTGTCTATGACGAATTGACCGCCGCCGGAGCCGATCTCGGATTCCGTCCGGTCGGACTGGCGGCGATGTCGAGTCTGCGATTGGAAAAGGGCTACCGGGACCTCGGCGTGGATATCGACAACACTGATAACCCGATCGAGGCCGGGCTCGGATTCACGATCGCCTGGGATAAGCCGGGAGGATTCGTGGGCCGCGACGCACTGGTGGAATTCAAGGCCCAGGGTCCCCCGCGCGACCGCGTTGTCAGCCTGTTCGTCGACGATGCCGGAGCAGATCTGTTCGGCAACGAGCCCGTGATGGTCGATGGGAAGTGGGTCGGTTACGTGCGGGCCGCGGCCTATGGCTACACCCTGGGTGGTCCCGTCGGTCTGGCGCAGGTGTTCTGTGAGGGCGGTGTCACGGGGGATTGGTTGCGCGAACAGTCCTTCACGGTGCACACCCCGCACGGCGATCTTCCGGCGCGACTGCAGATGGCGCCGTTCTACGATCCGGCCCGAACCCGGATCCTCGCCGAATCCTAGGGTGCGGGGCGCAGGATCCTCAGTGCGCCGGGCACCGCTGAGATCTCGACCGGAAGCGGGCAGGCGTATTCGCCGTCGGCATAGGCGTTGATTCCCGCCGACTCGACGGTGACCGTGCGGGCGCGGTCGGTGATCACCTCGTCGAGGTCCACATGGGTGCCCTTAAACACAGTGGGGAACAGGCGCATGAGTCTGGTACGCGAACCGGATCGGATCATGGTGATGTCGAGTAGTCCGTCGGCGTGGTCAGCATTGGGGCAGATCAGCATTCCGCCGCCGTAGCTTCGGGTATTGCCGAAAGCCGCGAGGGTGAGTTCGGTGACGATCTCGCGTTCGCCGTCGAGCACCAACCGGAACGGAAGCAACCGCAGCTTCGACAACTCGGCCACGATCGCCAGGTTGTAGCGCATCCTGCCGTGCGGCCAGCGCATCCGATTGACGCGGTCGCTGACCAGTGAATCGAAGCCGGTTGCCGCAATGGTCCCGAACCAGGTCCCGGTGCCGTCGACGGCCCGAATATGTCCGAGATCGATGGTTTCGGTATGACCGGCGACGATCACGTCGACTGCCGCCGCAGGGTCGCCGACCGGTATTCCGTACTCGCGAGCGTGGTCATTACCGGTGCCGGCCGGGATGATGCCCAGTGGAATACCGCTGTGCGCCAACGACTGTAGGGCCAGTGAGATGACGCCATCGCCACCGGCAACCACAAAAGCCTCGGTGCCGTGGTTCACGGCCTCACGAACCAGGTCATCGGCGTGGACCGCGTCCCGTCCAACGATCTCGGTGACGTCAACGCCGCGCTCCTGAAAGCGGGCGACGGCACGTTCGGCCGCATGCGGAGCGTTGCCGTGGCCTGCCATCGGGTTTGTCAGCAGCGTGACGCGGCCGATTCCGGTCATGGAATGAGCTTGCCCGGGTTGAGGATTCCGGCGGGGTCCAGCGTCTGCTTGACCGCGCGCAGCACCGCGACGCCGAGGTCGCCGATCTCAGCGGTCATCCACGGCCGATGGTCGGCCCCGACCGCATGGTGATGGGTGATAGTGCCACCGCCTGTGACGATGGCGTGCGCGGCGGCGGCCTTCGCGATGTTCCACTGCTGCGCGGTATTGCCGCGTTGTCCGGCGACCACAGTGAAATACAGCGAAGCACCGGTGGGGTACACATGCGAAATGTGACACATGACCAGTGCCGCTGTGCCGCTTTCGGTGAGAGCGGCCGTCAGCGCTTCGGTAACAGCGGCCTTGAGGATCGGCAGATTGGACCACGTCGTAGCCGTCTCCAGGGTTTCGCACAGTGCGCCTGCCGACAGCAGGGCGTCCCGCAGATAGGGCGCGTCGAAACGGCCGTGCTCCCAGGCCTTCGCGGGGCCCTCGCCCAACGACGTGCCACCGTGGGCGGACAGCAGGGCATGGGTTTCGGCATGGCGGCTCTCGGCGTGCGCTTCGGTGCCCTCAAACATCGTGATCGCCAGACAACCGCCGGTGATGCTCTGTTCCCCGATACTGCTGGTAGTGGCCAGGTTGATGCCGGTTTCGACTTCGTCGGAAAGCCGAAGCACGGTGGGACCGGTGCCGGTCTGAATGGCAGCGCGAAAGGCATCGGCACCGGTGGTGAAGTCCGGAAACGACCACGCCTCGTATCGCACGCTCGCGGGGACCGGATGAACCCGCACCCGCACCCGGGTGATGATGCCGAACACGCCCTCGGATCCGGCGAACAACTCACGAAGGTCCGGCCCGGCCGCCGAGGCGGGGGCGCGGCCCAGATCCAGCACGCCCGCCGGAGTGATCACCCGCATTCCGCGGACCATGTCATTGAAGCGGCCGTAACCGGCGGAGTTCTGCCCGGAGGACCGGGTAGCGGCGAAACCGCCGATACTGGCGAAGCGGAAGCTCTGCGGGAAATGTCCGAGGGAGAAACCATGCTCGCCGAGCAGACGCTCAGCCTCCGGCCCGGTGACCCCGGCGCCGAGTTCTGCCTCCCCGGAGGTCTCGTCGAGCCAGTGCAGGGTGTCGAACCGGCGCAGATCCAGTGTGATGAGCGCTCCGAACTCCGCGCGTAGTGGGTCCAGCCCGCCGACCACGCTGGTTCCGCCACCGAACGGCACCACCGCGATTCGCTGCTTCGTGCAGTAGTCGAGAATGGCGGCAATGTCGTCCTCGCTGCCGGGAAAGACCACGGCATCGGGCGCGTCCTGGTGAATCTCTTTGCGCCGCAATAGATCCAACGTGGATTTGCCACCGGCGTGCAACAGCCGGTCAGAGTGCCCGGTTCGCAGGAACTCAGAGCCGACGATCGCAGCCAGGGCGTCGCGATGGCGGGTTTCCAAGGCGCTGGGGGACAGCACGACGTCGTCATAGCCCGGTGCGGCGATCTCGATTCCGGTCACCCCCAGTGCCTGCTCGAGAAGTGAGCGGATACCGGCGGACAGAGGTTTGGCCAGTCCCGGATCGCCCCAGCCGTCCCAGGACATCGGGGGAAGAAGGTGATTTCCGGCATCGGTGTCGACCATGGATTACAGTATTACAGATGTTGTCAATCAGTAACGAAGTATCGGTGGACGTCGGCGACCGGATACTGACGGCCGCGGCCAGCTGTGTGCGCGACTTCGGCGTGCAACGGGTCACGCTGGCCGAGATCGCCCGCCGGGCCGGGGTGAGTAGGCCGACGGTGTACCGACGCTGGCCTGATACGGCGACCATTCTGGCCGCGCTGCTGACCGATCGGATCACCGGAGCCTGGCGCGAGGTTCCGATGCGTGGGACCGGACGCGAAGCGTTGGTCCGACGGATCACCGCGGTGGCAAGCCGGCTACGCCGCGATGAACTCATCCGAACGGTCCTGCGCTCGGCACCGGAACTTGCGATGGTCTACATCTCCGACCGGTTGGGAACCAGCCAGCAGATCCTCATCGATGTACTCGCCGAGGAGATCCGGAAAGCTCAGGCGAATAACAGTATTCGTCGAGCGGATCCCCGACAGTTGGCAGCCATGGTTCTGCTGATCGCTCAGTCGACCATCCAGTCCGGCCAGATTGTCGAGCCCATCCTGGACTCCGATGCGCTTGGTGTCGAACTCACCCATACGTTGAATGGATACCTGTGCCCGTGAGTGATCCCAAATGAGTGATTCCAGTGCCCTCAACGCCGCCCGCCGGCAGGCTGATCTGGTTGCGCTCGGTGCGGGCGCAACGATCGACGTCATCGTTATCGGTGGCGGTATCACCGGTGTCGGTATCGCACTCGACGCCGCCAGTCGCGGCCTGTCGGTGGCGTTGGTGGAAAAACATGATCTTGCCTTCGGCACCAGCCGCTGTAGTTCGAAGCTGGCCCACGGCGGTCTGCGCTACCTGGCCAGCGGCAATGTTGGCATCGCTCGCCGTAGTTCGGTGGAGCGCGGCATCCTGATGTCGGTCACCGCGCCGCACCTGGTCAAAGCGATGCCGCAACTGGTGCCACTGCTGCCATCGATGAGCCGCTCCCAGCGGGCACTGGTGCGGACCGGATTTCTGGCCGGAGACGTGTTGCGCGCCATGGCTGGAACCCGCTCCTCGGTTCTGCCCCGGCCGCGGCGGATCAGCGCCGAACAGGCGGTGTTGATGGCCCCGACCGTGCGTCGTGAAGGGCTCGACGGTGCGCTGCTGGCCTACGACGGACAACTCATCGACGACGCCCGGCTGGTGGTTGCGGTGGCACGCACGGCCGCCCAGCACGGTGCGCGCATCCTCACCCGCATGGGTGTTACCTCGGCTACCGGAAACTCCGTCCACCTCACTGATGAGCTGACCGGGGAGTCCATGGATCTGTCGGCGCGGGTGGTGATCAACGCCGCGGGGGTGTGGGCGGCGGAGGTGGACTCGTCGATTCGGCTGCGGCCCAGCCGCGGTACACATCTGGTGTTCGACGCGGCAGCGTTCGGTAATCCAACTGCGGCACTGACGATTCCGATCCCGGGGGAAACCAATCGGTTCGTCTTCGCCCTGCCGGCGCAACTTGGCCGGATCTATCTGGGACTTACCGATGAAGAGGCCCCTGGCCCGATACCGGATGTCCCCGAACCGACCCCGGGCGAAGTCACATTCCTGCTCGACGTCGTCAACACCGCACTACAGACCAAGCTGACCACCGCCGACGTCACCGGCGCCTACGCCGGCCTGCGACCCCTCATTGATGCGGGGGAGGGCAGAACGTCGGATCTGTCCCGCGATCACGCGGTGTTGGAGTCCGATTCGGGGCTGTTCAGCGTTGTGGGAGGCAAACTCACCGAGTACCGGCATATGGCCGAGGATGTCCTCGACCGGGCGATCGCCGCCCGCGGGCTGGCAGCACAGCCGTGCCGCACGCGCAATCTGCCATTGGTCGGTGCGGCGGCTAATCCCGTTGCTGCACAGCGCAATAGCGGAATTCTTCGGACTACCGGGGAGCTTCCGAGTTCACTGGTGGCACGCTACGGTGCGGAGTCACGCCACGTGATCGCCGCAGCGCGCTGCGAGCGGCCGGGTATGCCGGTAGCCGAGGGAATCGACGTCACGCGCGCGGAGTTCGAGTTCGCTGTGACCCACGAGGGGGCGCTGG